>CALBIN010000224.1 GCA_937893275.1 uncultured Opitutia bacterium
GTGAACGGACTGGCCATCGTCATCTTCGAAGCCCAGTTTCCCATGTTCACGGAAAGTCCCACAATTCCCAATTCCCAGTGGCTGACCGGCAATGATTTATCTCTCATGCTTGGCCTCATTGCTCTCACCATGGCAATTATTTATTTTCTTCCAAAAATAACTACTCAAATCCCCTCCTCACTCGTGGCAATAGTATCCGTGAGCGGTCTAGTCATCGGACTAGAACTGGATACTTTGGTAGTCATGGACATGGCTTCAATCGGTGGTTCTTTACCCAACCTCGTATCCTTCGACATTCCGATCGGATGGGAAACCTTTCTATTCATTGCCCCGGTTGCCGTTATCCTCGCAGCAGTTGGCTTGATCGAGTCCTTGATGACGCTCACCTTGATTGATGAACTCACCGAGACCAGAGGAAATAGTACTCGAGAGTGCGTGGGGCAGGGAGTAGCCAATGTGGTTACCGGCTTCTTCGGTGGAATGGGCGGATGCGCCATGATCGGTCAAAGTATCATTAACATAAGGTCGGGTGGCAGGGGTCGCTTATCCGGAATCTCTGCTGGGCTCTTCCTGCTCGCCTTCATCATCTTTGCCAGTGACTTGATCGAGAAAATACCCTTGGCGGCCCTTACGGGGGTCATGTTTGTGGTGGTGTTGGGAACCTTCGAATGGTCAAGCATTCGAATCCTCCGAAAGATCCCAAAGACGGATGCATTCGTGATCATCATGGTCTCCGCGATTACCGTATTTACTCACAACCTTGCCTTGGCGGTGATAAGTGGGGTCATTGTATCATCTCTCGGGTTTGCTTGGGAATCGGCCAAGCACATTCATCGTGAATCGGAAGTTAGGAAAGACGGATCCAAAGTTTATTTTTTGCACGGACCACTCTTCTTCGGCTCGGTTACCGACTTCAACCTTGGCTTCTCCCCTACCGACGATCCTCAATCGGTCATCGTGGACATGAAGGACTCTAGGGTCTGGGATCACTCCGGGTTGGAGGCGATTCACAAACTTGGAACTCGTTACCAATCGGTCGGAAAGACCGTCCGGTTGCAGCACATAAGCAGTAATTGCAAGGAGCTCTTGAGAAAAGCCGGTAGCATAGTCGATGTAATCGTCTTGCCCGACGACCCAAGCTACCATGTGGCAAACTTGAACAGGCCCGAGGAAACCTCTGCCAATACGAACTAAGGGAGGGGCCGGCCTACCCCGGCAAGCCCTGAAAGCAAAGGTTTTGACCTAGCCTTTTTTCTTCAGTGGTCGCTTACCTTTATTCCAGAGAATATGGGTACCTGACTTCCCAGGCACGACAATATCCTTCCAGCCATCGTCGTTCAAGTCCGCGGTATGGATGTACAAACCCGTTCCCGCCTGACCAGTGTGCAGAACCTCCTTTTTAAAAGACACTTTTCCATCCCCATCCAGATGAGGCTGGTAGCTCGCGATCACGATCTCATCCTCGGCGCCTTTGTCCCTTCCGCTATGGGCGTAGTAACGTTTTCCAGTAATGATCTCTGGTTGTCCATCCTTGTTAAGGTCGTCCCACGCCAAGGCATGCAATTGACTGATCTTCTTGTCGATCAGGTGATGCTTCCAGACAGTCGTTCCATCAGGCTTGGGGGGAAGCTGCTCGTGCCAGTACAGACCGTAATTGTGTCCGTCTCCCCAAACTAGGTCATTCCGACCGTCCTTGTTCAAGTCCAGAAGCAGAATCGGGCAACTGGCGTGCGGCAGAGTAAAGTCCTTGTGCCACTTCCAAGGTTGCCCGAACGGGTTCTTGGCCGGCCGTTCATACCAACCCTGCATGAAGACGATATCCTCGTGACCGTCCCCGTTGACGTCCCCAAAACCTTGACCATGTCCGTTGCCGGACTCCGAGATCACGCTCTTGGTCATGGTAGGTTTCCCATTCTTCTGGGCAAACTTCCAGACTAGCATAGGATTCTTTGCGTTCCAACTGTTGGCCACGTATTCAGGGGTGCCATCACCATCCATATCCCTCAGGAAAATCATCTCGTTGTGCTTGAATCCGGTGTCCATCAATTCGTGCTGAACCCAAGGATCCTTGGTAAGCAAGCCGGCTTTCCCAGGATTCTCGAACCAGAGCACCGACGAAAGGGTAAACTGCCCTGCAAACACGTCCAGCCAACCATCACCGTTCACATCATAGAGATACTCTCCATTGTTCTGCATGTAGTCCTTGCCAAAGGGAAGAATACTTCGAAATTTGATCGGTTTCCATTCCGGGTTGCTGTACCAGTGCTCACCGGCAACAATGTCCAAGTCTCCGTCCTTGTCCAAGTCTCCCACAGCGCAGGCTTCTATGTTGTCCTTGTGAAGCAACTGGGCCTCAAAGCGAAGAGCTGCTGAAGCGAACAAAGGAAAACACAAGGTTAGGAAAAAGATGTTTTTCATGTTGGGAATCATGGGATGTTTGAAAAATCGGAACTAAAGGAATTGACTGTTAAGTAGCAAAGAAAAACACACTCGATAGCGAGCTTATTTTGCTTTGGAAGGGACCATATATTTCTTGTGATAAAAGTTGGCTGTTCTATTTCTTCTTTTTCCTCTTCACATTCACCTCGTTCCAAGGAAGGGCACCCACGCGCTTGGCCCAGGTCTCGTAAAGGAGACGCAGTTCCTTGGCCTTTCCAGGCATGATCTTGGACAGGTCTTTCAATTCACTACGATCCTTGTTCATGTCGTACAATTCCCACGGGGTATCGTGCATGGCGACCAGCTTATGGTTTCCCTTGCGAACCGCTCGGTTCCCCTCGTGCTCCCAATAGAGGGTACGTTGCGACTTGGAATCCTTGGCAAAGACGGGCAAGAGGCTCTTGCCTGCCATTTCCTTGCCCGAAAGACCGGCTGCCGACAGGCAAGTTGGAGCGACGTCGATGATGTGGCTGGGAGCGTGACGCAGCTCCCCCTTGGCCTTGAAGCCAGCCGGCCAATGCACGATGAGGGGAGTGGCCACCCCGCCCTCGTGAGTATAGCGCTTGTACATCCGAAAAGGCGTATTGCTCAGGTTCGCCCATCCCCGGCCCGAGCTCGAGGTCCAACCACCGAGTCTCCCCCACTCTTCGTAATTGTCCACCCGGGTTTCGGGGTTCCTCCCGTTCTTGGCGAATAGCCCGCGCCAGTCATGCACGCCGGTCCCAGCCACGCCGTTGTCCACCAGGAAGAGGATGAGGGTGTTATTCAAGCGGCCGGCGGCTTTGAGCTTCTCCACGACCCGCCCGATGTTCTGATCCATCCGGTCAATCATCGCGGAATAGAGAGACATCTTGAAATCCAATT
>CALBIN010000225.1 GCA_937893275.1 uncultured Opitutia bacterium
CCAGCGTCACTCCCGCGGCATCGAAATGAGCCTTCGCTTCCTTCGGGGTTAGCGCCCGATCGTACAGGGCGACCTCATCGATGCGGCCGATGAGGTTTGCGAAGTTATCGCTGCGACCACCGACAAAAATCTTTGCGCTATCCGGTTTGTACGTGACGGCCAGTCGGCCCTGGATTTCCGGTTCGGTATGACCATTCAAATAAACGGCCACTTCGTTCTTTTTCCGGACCATCACGACGTGATTCCAGGTACGCGGCACAAGTTGCGTCGAGCCCTCGATCACCTGGTTCCGCTGATTTCCATTAAAGAGGAAGAGCCGCCCGGCGGCGCCGTGCGTTCCGCCGATCCCCAAATGGTCGCCGGCCGCACTTTTGTCACCGTCCGGTCCCCGTGAAAACATGTATCCGGTAACCAGGCGCGCGTGATGGGGCGTCTCGTTCCAGAACCACAGCTCGACACTGTACGTGTCGGCCGGCAGTTCCAACCCGGCCCGCATGCGCCCACCGTTCAAGTTGCCGGCTTTACCGCCGGGGGAATAAGGTGAGGCGCCCTTCTCGTACGTTCCGCTGTTTCCGTTGGGCGACGTGTCAACGGCGAGCGCCCCCTCCTTGCCGTGCATGCGCCAGTAGGCCAGCGGCTTGGACGCCAACACCGCCTCGCTCAATCGCTGGAGGCCCGTCGCATCCGCAGGCTTTTCCTTGATAACTCGTACGGCTCCGGGTCTGTCGCCCGGCTTGCCGTCCGCCGCGGAGACGGGAAGGCACGGTAACGTCGCCGCCAGCGCGACGACGACCAAAGAAGCAGTTGTCCAAGAGTGGTTCTTCATCCCGGTAATTCCCCTTCTGAAGTGGATGTCATTCCTTTGTCATTGAGAGTCATCATTCCGTTCGTGTCAGGATTCGGAAAGGTGCTGACCTATGGCCCATTCCTGAGCGTCGAGAATATGCTCTCGGATGGCTGAGACGGCCTTCGATTTGCTCTTGCCGAGAGCTTCCACAATGTTTCGATGCGTGAGCGGGGTACCTTCTCGGCTTGACGAATTCCCGTGCTCAAGAACCACCAACCGCAGTAGCAACGTGCCCAAAGCTCGCTCCAGCGAAGGGACTTCGGCCAACCGAGCCAAGGTGAGATGAAAGCGCTGGTCTGCCTCGCGTGCGGCATCCAAATCTTCATCCTGTGCCAGATCGTCTGCGGCATCAGCCAGCTGGCCGAGGAGCCGAGCGTGACTTTCAGAAAATCGCGCCGCACATTGCCGGACAACTTCCGTTTCGAGTGCCATACGCAAGATGAAATCAGAGCGAATCATGGCCAAATCACGAACACTAACGCGGGCCCCGACTCCAGCTTCGAATTCGACGAAGCCCTCGCTCTCAAGAGCTCGGAGTGCCATGGCCACGGTATTGATGCCAACTTCAAAGCGTTTCGCCAAAGGTCGAAGCGACAATCGAGCCCCAGGGCGGAGATTGCCAGAGAGTAGGTCTGAGCGTAATTCGACGAAAATTCGACGAGGCTTTGGGGCAAGGTCATTTTGAGGAATCGATATCAGAACATCCAGCATGAAAGTGTTCGAACAGTGTTGGAACACTGAGTCAACGATTTTTTGCAGATTAGAATTTGGCCACGAAGTTTAGGTCAACAACAACAACCTGTTATCTTCGGCTAAGCGGGAAGATGACTTGTCCGAAAAAACAGTAGACGTGCTATTTTTTTTATAGTTTACTTCAGCCTCTTCTCCACGAACCACCTGAGTATCATATTCTCATGAGAACCTCATTGACCCGACGAAACTTCCTGCGCGCAGGGGGAGTGGCCATTGCCCTCCCGATGATGGAATCCCTATCTCCCTTGGCTCGGGCGGCCGATGGGAAAAAGGCCGTCAAGCGCATGGTCTGCCTGTCAAACAACTACGGGGTCTACCAGAAGGCATTTTTTCCCACAACCGGTGGGACCGACTACAAGCTCTCGCCCACGTTGCAACCACTGGCCAAGCATCGCAAGGATTTCAACGTATTCTCCAACCTCGATCACGGTCTGACCGGCGGACACGCTTGCGTACCGACTTTTCTAAATGGAATCCGGCCGGACATGTCCTCGAGTTTCCCCGAGGGGAACATAAGCATGGACCAGAAGGCGGCCGAATTTGTCGGTGCCGCTACCCGTTATCCGTCGATGACCCTGAAGGTAAAGGAAGGCAACCAGACCAGCTTCACCCGCACGGGCGTGCAGGTGCCCTCGATCGACGTCACGGCGATGTATCGCAAGTTGTTCCTTGAGGACACCCCCGAGGCTATGAAACAGGAACGCCTGCGCCTGAAGCGTCACGGAAGCATTCTGGACTCGGTGCGCGACAAAGCCAAGGCGGTGAACCGTGAATTGGGAAAACAGGACCAACAGAAGTTCGCCGAATACCTGGATTCCGTTCGCAGCCTGGAAAAGAAGATCGATTTGCAGGAGCCGTGGCTCGACC
>CALBIN010000226.1 GCA_937893275.1 uncultured Opitutia bacterium
TCGCGAAGGAAACCACCAGATCAGATTGCTTAGCGTCCACGCCAACGGAGCAACCGTGACCAAACGAATGCACTACTCGATGAAGGACGGAGTCCCCGACTTCACCCGAGCCAAAAAAGAAATAGCGAACATTTTATCTAACTGACGAAACTTCGTACCATCCAACTCGTTGAATAAGACGGAACCATGAAATTAATCACCATCGCCACAACTATCTTCGCCTTTTTCATCTCGTTAAGCCTTTCGGCTGAGTTCAAGGCGGACAAGGACGTTTCCTACGGCCCCCATGAGCGCAATGTCTTGGACGTCTACTGGGACACCAAGTTCAAAAACGCCCCAATCGTCTTCACTATTCACGGGGGGGGATTCAAAAACGGCAGCAAGGCCTATTGCAACAAGGACATGATCAAGCTCTACATGACCAAGGGCTGCATCGTCGTCTCCCCCAACTATCGCCTAGTCGGCAAAGGAGAACCCGTTACCAAGGATGACTGCGCCATGGACACTGCCATGGCGGTGGCCCACATTCAGGCAAACGCTAAGAAATACGGGGGCGACCCAACCAAGATCGTTTCCACCGGAGCGTCCGCCGGAGGCTACATAAGCGCCTGGATCGCCTATCAAAAAAATTGGGAATGGCCCGCCAACGCCAAGCACAAGCCGAAGAAGCTCAATATCGTGGGCTGGTTCGGGAACAGTCCCTTTCTCCCATCCAACCTCATCGAACAGGTTGGCTCCGGCGATCCTCCAGGCTTTGTTATGTACGGGGGAAAAAGGGAACACCCCGCCACCCCAGCCAAGCAGGGTTACGAAATCCAAGCAGCCCTCAAGAAAAACAAGGTCTGGAGCAAAATGGTCTATATCGACTTCATGGGACACGTGCCGGCCAAGCGCATTCTCTTCAGCCCGCAGTCACGAGACAAGGAAACCCATGAGGCCTACGACCAATTTCTCGACATGGTCTGCCACGGCAAAGGCAAACCCACGGGAGGCGACGTCATCAAGGTGAAGCCCGCCAAGAAAAAGTAAGGGTACCCGAACACCAATACATGCACCCGGGACAAAGACGTTTTCTGCAAGGAGGTCTGCTCTTGGGCGCGGCCATTCTGGTTGCTCTCAACGCAAACCTACCGGAAGCCGATGCCCAAAACGTAGACATCAAAGCAAAGGAGAAGGATTCGGAGAACTTCAGCCTGACGAAGATCGACGGGCGCCATTGGCTTCTCACGCCGGACGGCAGGCCCTTCTTTGCCCACGGCATCACCCACGCCGGCAACCGGAACGCCAAACTCAATTTCCCAAAATTTTCGGAAGCCTGCAAGGAGCTCGGTTTCAACGCCTACGGCTATGGCTGCCCAACCCAGCTACGTTCCGACATGCCCTACGTCGCAAGCTGGAACCACCTCGTCCCCATTTCCTACTACCGTGGCAAAAACGGCATCAAGTTCGTCGACGTGTTTGATGCCAAGGTGGAAGCCCGTTTGGAGGCCGGCGTAAAAGCGTACTGCTTGGTCAACGCGAAGACTTCACAGAACATCATTGGTTATTGCTGGACCGATCTCGGCACCTGGCCTTTGAAGAATAACGTCGGCCAAAACTGGGTCGACTACATCCGCGGTCTGCCTGAAGACGCCCCCGGGCGACAGGCATACCGAAAGTGTCTCAGCGCGCGGAAAGGTGATAACGGAAAGGCCCGCGACCAGAGCTTTCTCCGCCTCATTGCCCGCGAGTACTTTCGCATTATTGGTGAAGCACAGCGAAAACATGCCCCCGACCACCTCGTCTTTGGAGACCGTTTCGCCTTCAACACTCTGGATCCCGACGTGATGAAGGAAATGCTGCCCTACGTGGACGCCATCGCGATCCAACCCCCTTTCCATGGCGCGTTCCCAAAGGAAAAGTTCGACGAAATTCACAAACTCACCAAAAAGCCCATCCTTATCTGCGACTTTGCCATCCGCTTCAAGGACGGCGAAAAGGACATTCGCAGCTGGAAACCGGCCGCCGATTCTGTGGCCGCGGGCAAGGCTTATGCCGAGTACGTCCAAGCCGCCCTCCAAACCGATTACGTGGTCGGCGTCTTTTGGTGCAACCCGGTCGATACCACGAAGGGTTTCGGCAAGCCCGGCGTGAAGCAGGGGTTCTTCGGCAAGGGGCTCACCGAACGCCCCGGCCTGCATCAGTCCGTGAAAAAGGTAAATGCCTATCGCGAGGGGCTTACGCCAAAAAAATAAGAATACGCCTTCCTCCCTTGCCGAACGAAAAAAGGTCAGGCAGGTTAAGAACCTTTCCAGAGAGAACGTTCAGACTAATAGAATAGATAGAATCACCATGAAAAATACAGCACGCAGAGACTTCATCAAAACCTCAAGTACAGTGGGCAGCTTCTTTATCCTGCCCTCCGGGTTGCGGGCCAATTCACCCAACGGCAAAATTTGCACCGCCCATATCGGCACAGGCGGCAAGGGTCGGGTGGATACGGCTTACCTGGCCAAGCATAAGCACGTGGAAGTTCTGGGGTTGTGCGACGTCGATTACAAGCATGGCAAGATCGACACCTGGTCCAAACAATTCAAAAGCGCCACCGCTTATCAGGACTACCGTGAAATGCTTGCTGAACTCGACGACAAGATCGACGTGGTCTCCGTTTCCACTCCAGATCATACCCACTACCCCGCAACCTTGGCGGCGATGGAACTTGGTAAGCACGTCTACACCCAAAAGCCTCTTACCCACAAGTTATCGGAGGCCCGTCACCTGGCCAAGTTTGCCAAGGAAAAGGGACTGACCACCCAAATGGGAATTCAGAACCAATCCCGGGAGGCATACCGCCTGACCCGTCATTACCTGCGAGAAGGAATTCTCGGCAAGATCAGCAAGGTCTACGTCTGGTCTTTCAAGACCTGGGGATACGATGGGGAACCCTTCAAGGAAAAATCCGAAACCCCCGATTCCCTGGACTGGAACCTTTGGCTGGGGACCGCACCCGTTCATAACTACGTCAGCAAGGTTTATCACCCCGGACAATGGCGCAAACTCATCGACTTCGGTTGCGGAACCCTCGGAGACATGGGCATCCACATCTTCGACACACCTTTCAAGGCTCTGGACCTCAAAGACCCTTTGTGGGTGGAAGCGGATTGCCGGGCGCCCAACGGGTTCGGCCATGCGGAAAAGAACATGGTACGATATGGCTTTGCTCCCTCCAAATACACTACAGATGACTTCACCTTCACCTGGTGGGACGGCAACGGGGCTCCCCGTCACAAGAACAACACCGACCTGATCCTCCCCAACGGGGATGAATTGCCCAGGCAAGGCGCCGTCTTCGTAGGCGAAGCCGGACGCATGGTTCTCCCCCACTGTTCAATGCCCACCTTCTACCCGGATTCCGTGTTGAAGAACGTCGCCAAGCCCGATATCCAAGGAGTCGATCACTATACGCAGTTCCTCGATGCCATCGAGGGCAAGGACAAGACCCTCGCCGGGTTCGACTACGCAGGCCCCTTGGCGGAGTCTCTCTGCCTCGGTGTGGTCGCCTGTCAGTTCCCGGGCAAGCGTCTGGACTGGAACGCCAAGAAGATGAATGTCACCAACCTGCCGGAAGCCAACCCGCATCTCGAAGGTAAATACCGTAAGTTCTAATTCTTTTTTCATCCCGTTTCTGCAAAAACTCGAACGATGAAGTTGAGGTCCAATTCTTTTGGGTGGTTCTTGGCCACTCTGATTTGCTTCTCCATGACGCTGGAGCTGACGGCG
>CALBIN010000227.1 GCA_937893275.1 uncultured Opitutia bacterium
AGGTCCTTGCCGTTGAACAAAAGTTTCCACCCATCCGCTTTTTCGGATTTGGACAAAGCGTTATCGCCAGCAGACAGAACGGAGGCAAAAGATAAAAGGGCGAGGAGAACGGTAGGGACTGATTTTTTCATCCGAAACGGATATTCCAACTATCGAAGAAAAGCAACCGCCCTCTTTGAGTTCTTCTTCGGGAGTTGAATGAAAGTAACTCTGACTACTTTTATTCAACGGTAGAGCCAATCCTTTAACCGTTAAATTCCATCCATGTTTGGAGTACTAGTAATGAAACATTCATAATCCATATTGGAATCGACACGAAAAGCCAACCTAACGAATTCAGAGAAGAGCTTGTCTTTGAATCGATTGGAATCGACACATTTTTGAAAAAATATTTTCCAAACCACTCAAATTAAATCCAAACTATGAAAATACATACTTCGAACAGGCGAGAATTTCTTCGTGTCATAGGCGGAACCGGGGTTGTCTCCCTGACTGCTCCTAATTACCTAATGGGAGCAAAACCCAGTGCAGGCTTAAGCCGTTCGGGCGTATTGCTCGAAGCTTCCTCTTTTGCCGACATAGGAGGTTGGAAAATCGATACCCAGCATTATTTGCAAATGGGAGAGAATTATCTCTTGGCGCACGGTATGGGCAAACCGGTTGAGGACGCTCAAACCACCATCCAATTGCCATCATCCGGAAAATGGAACGTTTGGGTTAGGAACCGAGACTGGTGCAAAGGGGATTGGCAGTCCCCTGGTCGCTTTCAGGTGTTGGTCGGAGGCAAGCCCTTGAAAGTAACCATGGGCGAGGGTGAGGAATCTTGGCATTGGCAGTCCGCAGGTTCGGTAGAAGTCGCCAAAGCCGGGAAAATCAAGGTTTCTCTTCGCGACTTGACTGGGTTCGATGGTCGTTGCGACGCAATTTTCTTCACTCAAGAATCCGCCCCGTCTTTGCCTTCCGATGATCTGAAAGAATTGTCTGACTGGAAAGATGAACTCAGCGGACGCACCGATGAAAAAATTGAAGAGTTATCATTCGATCTCGTAATTGTCGGAGGGGGGATGTCCGGATGCGGCGCTGCACTCGCCGCCCGTTCTCAGGGATTAAAAGTGGCTCTCATTCAAGATCGTCCTTTGTTTGGCGGAAATGCAAGTCAGGAGATACGCGTGCATACCTTGGGTATCCATGGGTACGGCACGGATATTCTTAATTCCATAGACACGGTTCACTACCCGAACGGGGATAAGAAGGTCAAACTGGATCAAGTTAAACGCGAAAAGACGATGGCTCAATCCGGTGTTGATTTATTTGCCCACCACACAGCTTGTGGATTGGAGAAACAGGGAGATAAAATTCTCAGTGTCGAAGCAAGAGAGGTAACGGGTGGTAAAATTAAAAGATTTCGTGCTCCTGTTTTCATTGATGCGACCGGAGACGGTTGGCTGGGCTATTGGGCGGGGGCCGATTACCGCTACGGTCGGGAAGCGGCCTCTCAGCATGATGAAGGATGGTCGAAATATGGAGATCTCTGGAGTCCCAAAGAAGCGGATAACCGCGTCATGGGCACAAGTGTTTTGTGGAACAGCGAGCGAACCAACCAAAGACAGGATTTCCCCAAGGTTCCATGGGCCATGCCGGTTTCCGGTAAACACTCTGCACACAAAGGCGAATGGTACTGGGAGTATTCGGACAATGACTTAAACCAGATCGATGACGCGGAAGCCATTCGTGATCATATGCTGAGGGCCATTTTCGGATCCTTTTCCAATGCGAAGAAAAATCCAAAGTATGCCCCGAACAAATTGACTTGGGTTGCTTACGTCGGAGGTAAACGCGAGTCCCGTCGATTGATGGGCGATCACGTATATGATATGCACGATGCCGTTAAACGACGTGAGTTCCCCGATGCCGTCGTGGTGGAGAAAAGAGAAGTCGACGGGCATTACCAAAGGAAACTAAAAGGAGCAAAAGAGGATTTCTTATCCACGGCTATGTTTCATAAAACGGGGGGTTACTACTTTATCCCATTTCGCAGTTTTTATTCCAGGAATCTTTCGAATTTAATGATGGCCGGGCGGTGCTTCAGTTGTACACACGTCGGACTCTGCGGCCCAAGAGTTAAGAATACTTGCGGGCAAATGGGGATTGCCACCGGCTATGCCGCGGTCCTATGCAAAAAACACAACGCTTCTCCCAAAGAAGTGGGCCTGTCTCACATCAAGGAGCTTAGGAAATTAATTGGATTTGACTCGTCAAAACTCGTTAACAACCCAAGCAAGAGTGGGCATTAGGTTTTAGATGAGACACTTGGTCAATTTTGGCCTTTTGTTTAGCTTTACGGCTTTGGCCGTTACAGGTGGGTTGGCTTATTTCCAGCCCTTTTCCCTTTCGGTCACGAATATTCATATTATTGCAGGTTTCGTTACTCTGGTTTTGGTGATACTGCATATCGTGGCTCGGGTGCCGTACTTCAAGAACCGTATGACCAAGGGCAGGCAAAGGATCTCCGCTCGTCTCCAGGTCGTGATCATCGGCATAGCCTGCGGGGGATTGGTTTACGCGTCGATTAATAACCAACCTCCTGCATCTTGGTTAATTGAAAACAGCTGTAATAATTCCAATCGTTATTCTTGTTGTTATATACCCAAGGCCCTTTGTGCCAATTCCACCCATCAAACTCTACAGTCATAATAGCAGATTTTGTTTCTACAGGATTGGTAAAATCGGGAACGCCATCTGAATTCGCGTCATTTAAATCAGTAACCTCCAAATACCAATCTACATAGTCTGCCCATGATGTATCAGTATCTCCATCCAATGCTTTCAAGTAACCTGAGTACTTATTTCCTGATCGTTTAAGTGTTGTTGATTGTGTCTGAAGAATACTCGATTCATAGTCTGTTGTTATACTCATTGCACCTAGGTTAAGAGTATTAGAATCAGTTACCGAATATTCTGCAGTACTGTATGCTTTAATATCCTGTCCCTCAGAGTTAGTTGTCTCAATGTCTAGGTAATACTTCTCCCCATCATATTCGATTGTGCCATCGAAATACTGAACAGACCAAACGCCTGTTGCCGATGCACTAGCGAAATCGTACTGATAATTGAAAGTATAATTACCCGTGTTTAAACCCGCACTTCTAGTAAAAGTACCACTCAAGGAAGAGTCAGATCCAAAAGCTCCTTGAGCAAGCCAATGCATTTTTGAAATGCCGCTCACCGATGTATTTACAGACTTCTCTTTTTGAAGAAAATCTAAAACTCCATTCCCATCACTGTCAGCAGTCGGCATATTTAAAGTAGCCGTACCATACATATAGACATATCCTTCCGCCACTAGATAATCGGTATAGAAACTTGAAGACCCAAGGCTTAGATTTTTAACTTCAGAGCTTACCGTATTATTATCATTCAACGGATACCCTGAAGACCCGTCATATGATGTGAAGTATACTGTACTTCCCGTGTTTGTATTAGCAGGAGAAAGAGAAAATTGCAATCCATATGCCTTGATTGATGCTACTTTTTTGACTTCTACTGCAGTACTCGATGATGAAGAACTTTGGTTGTTTGAAGTGTTTGTTGTGCTTGAAACTCATGCTCATTGAGAGTGCAGTAATGGCCTTGGTAATTGTCTTCATGACTATTTTGCTTTTTAGTTTCGAGCTGTATGGTGTGGCCGGTGGAACGCTCGTTGAATCCTGCCAGTTCGGTTCAACACCATCTGCTCGGCAATCCCTTGTGTGATCTCTCCTATTCCTCCCATGCATAAAAATTAAAGGGTTTGCCGCCTTTCCGGAGTTTTACTGATGGAATCCCATTGTGCTCTTCAGTTGCCACACCCGGAAACAAGCGTTAAATAACGGTCGGATTTCAGCCCGAATTAGCCCACAAAAAGATGAATTCCCAAGATATAGATAAACTACTCAAAGCCTCAGCGCATGAACCGGCACTGCCGACAAGTTTCAGGAGTGAGGTATGGACCCGTATCGCGTATGCCGAGCAGCGGTCGTTTGGGGCGAAGCTGAGTCGAGTGCTCGCCTTCTTTACGCGCCCGGCTCCGGCTGTCGCGAGCGTGATTGCAACGGTGCTCATCGGTGTATCGCTCGGATTTGCTACCACGCAGCCGACCAAGGATGCTCGGATCAGTTATGCCGAATCCATCAGCCCATTCCTTCAGGAGAAAGCACCATGAAGAAGTCCGCCATTTACGGAGTGGCCATCCTCATGCTTGCCCTAATCATCGGGGCAGCCTCATTCTTTGTAGTCAAATCTCACAAGGCGCAAGCACAGCACGAGGTGTTGATCGACAACTTGCCCGAACTTGAGTGGGTACGCGACGAGCTCAACCTCAGCAACGAGCAGTTCGCCAAGGTCAGTGAGCTCCATATCGACTATAGGCCGATATGCGAAAAAATGTGTCATCGCATTCGCAAGGCACACGAGCGTCTGGAAAATGTTTCACGAGATGTAGATAGGCTAACCCCGGAGCTCAAGGCGGCCATTGAGGATCACGCCCGTATCCACGCCGAAAGCCAGCAAGCGATGATCGAGCATCTTTATGAGACCGCAGCTGTTCTCGATGATGCGCAGGCTGCACGCTACCTAAAGATGATGCTGCCGTTTGCGCTAGATTTCAGCCACAGCGAACCCGAAGGAGTTCATGGAAAATGAGATGCATGACATCAGTGACTTGCAGCTGATGTCTCGCTTGGCAAGCGGGGAGGATCTGGCCCTCAACGTATTGATGGATCGATGGGCCAAGCGGCTGAATGCCTTCCTTTACAGAATGACAGGTCAGCATGAAGTCGCAGTTGATCTCACTCAGGAAGCCTTTGTCCGCCTTTATAAGGCCCGAAAGCGTTTTCGTCCAAAGGGAGTGTTTAGCACTTACCTGTTTTCCATTGCCGCTAATCTTGGTCGTAACCATGCCCGGTGGAAATCTAGACACCCGACCGTATCTTTGGACGCGACTTCCGAGGACGGCCGGCCGCTTGTTCACGAAGTCAGTGATCCCTCTCAGGGGCCAGATGAACATGCGGATTCTGCGGAACGCTATGAGCAGGTGAGAAGGGCGCTTGTTGCTTTGCCGCAAGACCTTAGAGAAGCAATCTCACTGTTCGTGTATGAGGGCATGAGCTACTCTGAGATCGCCGAGTTGGCTGACTGCTCTGCCAAGGCGGTGGAGACCCGAATCTATCGCGCCCGACAATTGCTCAAGGGGATATTGTCGTAAGGGTCCTTTGTGCGAGCGAGAGACTTTCCTTGTTGCCTGTCAGGTTGGCTCATTCTTCTTGGGATGGAGGACGCGATTGCACTCTCGGATCGTGTCATGAATGCCGTTGCCCTTCTGGAAGGCCTCAAGGCACAGTGGGCAACAAAGTTCCACCATGTGGCCCTCGTGGTTTAACCGGCAGTAGCCGCGCCCACCCGCGACTGATTTGCCACATACCACACAGGTATCTTCGTCGTTACCGGGAATGTAGGGATCAATCATGACGATTTAAGGTAATGCTGGAGAAGGTTGATGATTTTTGACGGGTTCACTCTCATTTGTTCCATCTTTGATGTGCCCCAATTGATGAACACCGATGAACACTCAAACCCTTAAATGGGTCGTAACCCAACACGGCTGCTCGTTTCCTGCATCAAGAATGAGTTCTTTTAAATACAGCTCTCCAACACATTCATGGCAGACGTGCAATTTCTGTAAGTTGTGGGGATCGAGGTCGTCGTAGTTCATCTTGGTTTCTTCGAAAAAAAAGGGGGGGAACTCCGCATCATTGTATCAGTTGGTTCGGCTAGACCTCCGAGGCGCTATTTCCGGAAGGTCTAGCGAACCATTCGGATGATGGGCTTACTTCACAATCTTACCACAATGCGGCATTTTTGCTCCCATGTATGGATTTTGAACCTCGTCCTCAACTTTTTGCAGCCAGTTAGCTCCTTTGCCACCCATGGCCATCGGGCAATGGGCCACATGCATCTTCTTTTCGTCCTTGGCGATAGGGATCGCCACATCACTGAGTGCCTTGAAATGCTTGCGGGCGTCTTCGATGGATTTGGCGTCGGCTATTGCTTGGGCGGGCTTGGCCATGGCGCTCTCCTTGTCATGCTTCACCATGCCTGTGGCGGCTTTCTGTGCGGCAGCGAGATCGTCCTTATAAAGCGCGGTGGAAACGACGGCATACCCCTCCAGCATGTGACCTGCGTGTTCTTCGTGCGCCGCCACCGGTTGAGCTGCTTCAGCCGCTATCACTTTCAATGCCGGAGCAGTAGCATTCTTGCCACAGCAGCCTCCTGCTTGGGATACTGAATCTCCGGCCGCCATGACCGGAGTTGCCGCACTGGCAACAAAAAAGGCGAGTATGGATGCGAAATTTGATTTCATTTGTTTTTTTGGTTTTAATGTTTGGATAGGTTGACAGCAGGTTAGTGTACGCCGCCAACATCAGATTAATACACCGGCTTTCCACTTACCCCTTGAACATTATTCAATCTCGGCACGACCTTCAGAGATTTTCTGCCGTTCAAGAATTCGGTTCCCGGAATCAGAGTCACGGCTTACTCGAAAGTGTGTCGCCGCAATAACGATCCGTTTTCACGTGTACTAGATGAGCGGACCGTTACGGAAAGTGTCGCACAACGGTGGCAAACTTGCTGTGGGGGAAAAGTAGGCTATCCGTGGTAGGTTTTCCCGCTAGAAAGAGATTCAAAAACTTACAAAGGGTGGCCGCTATGCGGTCGACTGCAAAAAGAAAGCCACTATCAATAAATCCGAATCCTCTCACTCTGAGTGGGCCATAAACTGGAAGAGTGCCACCATGAGATGCTATTACTCGAAAAAGTATCTAAAATTTCCAAGGGGTATCGTGATCAGCGGGGTAATACATCCAGACCCGGATGCCAACGTCACCTGCAAAGCAAAGTGAAGGCTCGGGAAAACCAAACCGACACTAACCCATGAAAACGAACAATATTACCGCATTGGCGCT
>CALBIN010000228.1 GCA_937893275.1 uncultured Opitutia bacterium
GAGTATGCACAGGCCGACTTGACAAGCGGCGACTTGGGCGGCCTCCAAATCCACTTCATCCCCCACCCTGCCGGTAAGCATGGAGCCATCGTCCAACACGGGAACGTGCCCGGAAAAGAGGGCTTGGTCGCCCACCACAAGCATGGACTGGTAGACGCCACCCTTGGGAGAAGGGGGCGGCAGCGTAAGGTTCATTTCGGCAAGTTTGGCTTCGATGCTCATAAGTAAGGTTCTCTGGGATTGGCTGTATAGTGAAAAGGTAACAGGTTGTCGTAATTTCCTTTGCATCCTCAAGGAATCATTTCTTGATTGCGAGTCGAACTTCTTCTTGAAAGAGAGTCGCTTGTTGCAAGCGCTTCCACTAAGCATTCACGAATAGATCAATGAAAGCCTTACAACTTACAGCTCCAAAAGAATTCAAAGCCATAGAGATCGACGAGCCCGAACAACCGGTTCCGGGGCAAGCTCTTATCCGAACTTCGCGAATGGGAATTTGCGGAACCGACGTGAGTTGCTACCTGGGTAAATTTCCGTTCTTCGATTACCCGCGCATCCCCGGGCACGAACTGGGAGTCGAGGTAGTTGCCGTCGGCGAAGGGGTCGACAACGTTAAAGCGGGAGACCGATGCAGCGTGGAGCCGTACCTGAATTGCGGAGAATGCCACGCATGCTCAAAGGGCCAAGTCAACTGTTGTGAAAACCTCAAGGTGTTTGGGGTAATGATGAATGGTGGCCTTTGTGAAAGATCACTCATTCGGGCCGACAAGCTGCATCCGTCGGATAAGCTAAGCTACGAGCAACTGGCGCTGGTGGAGACTCTCGCCATCGGTTGCCATGCCACGGACAGGGGCGCTCCGGAAGAGGGGCAACACGTGTTGGTGATCGGGGCGGGCCCCATCGGGCTCGCCACCATAGAGTTCTCGCTTCTCACGGGTGCTGAAATGACGATAATGGATATGTCGGAGGAGCGACTGAATTTCTGTCGAGACAACTACGGGATCGAAAACCTAGTGACCTTCAAGGGAGACGGTTCCGAACTCGATCGGATTAAGGAGATAACGAACGGCAACCTCTTCGACGTGGTGACGGACGCCACGGGCAACAACCGCTCCATGTCCAACGCCATGGAATACGTAGCCCACACGGGCTCGCTCGTATACGTCGGGATCACAACGCAGGAAATATCCTTCGTCCACCCCGCCCTGCATCGGAAGGAGATGAACCTTCTCGCCTCCCGCAATGCCCTGCCCGGTGATTTCCCGAGGATCATCGGCCTCATCGAGGACGGAACCATAAACACCGATCCGTGGATAACTCACCGCGTACCCTTCGACGAAGTCGCCGAACGCTTCGACTCACTCACCAGACCGGAAACCGGCGTGCTCAAGGCCATTATCGAGGTAACGGATTAATCGGGGATGATGGAGTGAGTATTCCTTTTGTGAAAGCACTCTCCTTATTGCTAGCGGTAGTTCTGCCCATTCCACTTCAGGCAAAAACGGGAGTGGAAAAAGTCTTTGCCAAGGACAACTTGGTGGCTTGGTGCATCGTTCCCTTCGACGCCAAAAAACGTGGACCCGCCGAACGAGCGGAAATGGCGAAGCGTCTAGGATTCACCAAAATCGCCTACGACTGGCGCGGCGAACACGTCCCCACCTTCGAACAGGAAATTCTCGAGTACAAGAAGCGCGACATTGAATTCTTCGCCTTCTGGAGCTGGCACGACTCATTCGAACCGCTCATCAAGAAGCACGGAATAAAACCGCAAATTTGGAAAACTCTCGGTTCGCCCAAGGGC
>CALBIN010000229.1 GCA_937893275.1 uncultured Opitutia bacterium
TGTGACGCGCGCTGTAACCTTGGCGCCGGGACTCAAAATCGCTTCAGGTGATGGGCCTCCGACCTCTTCCATGAGCATTGTTCCCGGCACGCGGAATTGAGTACTCACAATGGGGAGAGATTGCCCTTTGTAGGTAAGGCCGATCGGCCGCGATTTCTGAGTCTTGAGTTCAAGTTTCATGGCATCGGAAAGCTCCTGCCTCCCCGTGCTTAACGCGACAACGGCCCCATCTTTATTCGTGAACAGGACATCAAAGCGATACGTTCCCGGGCTGACTCGGAACCGAGATGTCCCGGCGGAGAACGTCGCCCGCACGTCCGTGACCAATTTTGATGTGGAGGTATTGGGGATTACTGGTTCGGCATAGTGAAGCACATGGACACTCCGACCTTCGACGAGTCGTGAGTCCGAGCAGAACAGCTCCACGTCCACTGCTGTGGCCAGACTGGTCCAGCCCAGGAATCCCGAAAGAAAAACGAGAAACCGTATTCGTTGCGATCTTTTTTCGATACTCGTTTTCATTTATCGCCACTTTTATCGCCAGTTTATCGCCAGTTTAATGGCATATATTGATAAGAAATGACAATTCAGCAAGGCAACATAAAAAAAGGCCCTCGCACTGAGAGCCTCTTTCTATGCGGGATTTCCGCTGTTTTAATATGGTACCAAGGGTCGGACTCGAACCGACGACCCACGGATTATGATTCCGTTGCTCTAACCAACTGAGCTACCCTGGCACGAATTAAAGGAACACATGGTAGGAAGACGAAGAAAGAGAGTCAAGTTTCAAGCCTTTGAAGAAAAGGGCAAATGGTGGTTTGCTCTTTACGAGTGCCCTGTTAAGTAACTTATTCCGCAGTAAGTAGCTTTGAATATAATTCCATCTCTCGCGTGAATCAAGAAGACCCCACAGTTCTAGTAATCGACGACGACGCCGAAATTAGGTACTCGATTGATAGAGTCCTTACTAACTTGGGGACAAGGGTAACGGCCGCAGAGAGTGGAGAAACAGGAATCGAGAAAGCCCGAACCATAAATCCCGACATAATCTTTCTGGATAACCGTATGGGAGGGATTTCGGGCATCGAGACCCTGCAGCATCTACGGACAGCGGCTCCGCAGTCTATGGTCATCTTGATGACTGCCTACGGCACTACGCAAACGGCAATTGAAGCGATGAAGCATGGTGCATTCGACTATGTGCTGAAGCCGTTCGACCTCAAGAAATTGGAGTCACTCGTGGCCAAGGCATTGCAGGCGAGTCGAGACATTCGCGAATCAGGTGAGAAAAAAGATAATCTGCTGAACTCCGCCGATTATGCCGAAGGCATTGCAGGAAGCGGTGAAGCCATGCAGAATGTCCTCAAAACGGTAGGCCAAGTTGCTGCCAGCGAAGCAACGGTCATGATAACTGGTGAAAGCGGCACGGGCAAGGAATTGATTGCCCGTTGCGTACATCGTCACAGTCACCGCGCCAAAGGTCCGTTCGTTGCCGTAAATTGCGCCGCCATTCCTGAAAACCTCATCGAGAGTGAATTGTTTGGTCACGAAAAAGGCGCCTTCACCGGAGCGACGGATTCAAAGGCGGGTCAATTCGAGTTGTCCAGCGGCGGGACTCTTTTTCTTGATGAGATAGGCGACATGACCCTTCCTACCCAAACCAAGATTCTTCGGGCTATCCAAGAAGGAGAAATTCAGCGAGTGGGAGGTACCAAGGTAAAGAAAGTTGACGTTCGCCTCCTCGCAGCGACTCATAAGAATTTGGTTTCAATGGTGAAAGCCAAGGACTTCAGAGAGGACTTGTATTACAGGCTGAACGTGGTCGCTATAGAGGTCCCTCCCCTGCGGGAGCGGATGGAAGACCTTCCCGAACTAGTCGACTTCATCATCCATCGACTGAATAAAGAGAAGAAGACGGGGGTAAAGGAAATCTCCAAGGATGCCTTCGATGCCTTATGCAGTTACGATTGGCCCGGTAATGTAAGGGAATTGGAGAACGCCCTTCACTCTGCATCGGTCGTGAACAAAGGAAAACGCATTCTTCGCAAGGACTTGCCCAGCCTCCTAAATACAGGTCCAAGCAAGCGACCCGAAGGAGACTCGGTTCAGGCAGACAAGAATTCTTCAAGCGGCGACCGTGTTTCACCAAATTTCGGATCTCGGATAGAGCCCAAAGCTAACGAGGCGGACAAAAGCGAATCCACTTCCGAAACCATTTCGACGAGCAGCGTTACCGCTTCCGAGTCCTTCGATCTAGCCTACGCAAACATTAGGGAGATGTCCGACTCGAATCTCCTCGCACACGTAGAAAAAGAGATGATTCAAAGAACTCTGATCGAGACGGGAGGCAATCAAGTCAAAGCATCGGCCCTGCTCGGCATCACCCGGGCTACGCTTCGTAAGCGTATCGACGCCTATGGCATTCGTTTCTAGGGGGCCTTGCTTCAGGTTTCGACAGGTAAGGATTTTTCTGAAAGTATCCGATGAATTGCTTACAAGCATTCTAGACCAATAATGAATTATTTCGACGAACGTATTGTTGTCACTGGCGTGGGACTCACTTCCCCTCTGGGAGACGATTTGGCCACCTTGCGCGAAAACCTCTTGGCGGGTCGTAGCGGCGTTACGCGCTTTCCCGTTCGCAACATGGGCGACCTGCCGGCAGGCGTCTGTGAATTCGA
>CALBIN010000230.1 GCA_937893275.1 uncultured Opitutia bacterium
ATCAACCAAGGAGAAGAATTAGACATGACAAAATCCAACAGGACACTTATTGGAATTATTTTAATGCTTTCCGCAGCTCTTTTCGTGGGGGCAATTTGGGATAAGACCGAGGCAAAGCTGAAGGTTATCAAGGCAGGAGTGGATGAAAAAGGACACCCGATATGCGTGAATAAAAGCCAAGTTTACCTTTTTAAGAAAAACGAAGCGGAGAAAACCATCACTTTCTTCTATCACGATCCTATCTCGGATGATGCTTCCGTAAAGAAGTCTTTCTCCGATGTCGAGAACTTGAACAAGTACTGGGACGAACTGCTCAAGAGCTGGTAGCTAGCCTTTCGAAAGCTAGTCGGGTTTCCCCTCTTGTGTTTGGGGTTCTCCCGTCATCGGAACAAAGGCGACGAGCAGAGAGTTTCCTTGTTCGTCGCCCATCTTTCGTGCGACGAATAATCACTAGAGGTTGCCTCGTCTCGCCCACGGGAATGATCATGTGCCCACCGACTATCAACTGATTCAATAACGATTGAAGCACTGCTGGCCGGTCGGAGACTGAGGCGGAAGCCCAGTGCGTAGTCGCTGTCGGCGAGACTGTTTCTAGGTCGAAACGCGGAACGTAACGGGAAGGCGCCGTTTGTTTCCACCGCGTTATCCCAAGAGCCGCCATCGTTGGATGGCGGCGGAGCGGCAGAGGGTCAATACGAGCCTCAATGGCGGTGATCACTCCGTCGAGAGCTTTGCCCCGGGCGTAACGCTTGCAATTGCCCTCGATAATCGTCCAAGGAGCGTAGGAGGTATGGATACGTAGAAACATTTCCTCGGTGACCTCCTCGTAGAGGTCCCACTTTTCTCGATTACGCCAATCCTCTTCGTTCAGCTTCCACTGCCTGGGTTAAACGTCTCAGCGTAGACTGCTACGCTCTCGGGAACATCCGGCTTCCATTTTGCTCCGGTTACTTGTACTAGACCTAGTCCTTGGAGGCTTTTGTGAATGCATACAAGGAGCATTGCAAATAGAAGGGGGAGAATGGCAAAAGCGATGGCTTCTTCACCTA
>CALBIN010000231.1 GCA_937893275.1 uncultured Opitutia bacterium
ACGCCTGTTCCCCCGCGAACAAGATCGTTTTCAAAAGCTCCTCCGAACAATGGAGGCGTTCGATGCGTACTCTCCGGACGTCGCGGGAGACGTCTCCGCTCGTTCCATTCTTGGTGAGCACCTTCAAGAACCTCTCTTGATTGAGATTCTCCTCTGCCCGACTTGCTACTATGGTTCGGCCGTCGAAAACGACATTGATTTCGCGAGTTTCGTAATGCTCTTCGATGCCATCTTTCGCCAAGGGTTAGCCCGCCCGCTTGATGGCATTCGGCGTTTCCTCGACCCCATTCTAAAGCGATATGAAGACCTAGGCGGAAAACGCCGCATGAACCTCGGGGTTAAACACATCGTAACGAAAAACGACAAAGTGGAGCGTATTGAACTAGACAATGGAGAAATCATATTCGCGGATCACGTCATTTCCACTTGTGGCGTGGTTGAAACCGAACGGATGCTGTCCTCCGCCTCGCAGGCTGAAAACGCCGATGACGTCGGTCGCATCTCCATTCTCGAAAGCATCGCGGTTTTCAAGGAACAACCCGCAGACTTCGGCTGGGAGGAGACCATAGTGTTCTATAACGACGCCGATGTTTTTCGCTACGAACGCCCAGATGAACTAACGGATCCCAGTTCGGGCGTCATCTGCATACCAAACAACTACCAGTATCCCAACGGGGAGCAAATGGCTGAAGGTCAATTGCGCGTCACCTGTCTGGCCAACTACGACAAGTGGAACGCGCTCGATGAGAGCACCTATCGATCACAAAAGGAAATCTGCCGAAAAGCCATGCTCGAAGTTGCTCTTGGTTACCTGCCCAATGGAAAGTCCATGGCGACAGAGCTCGAGGAACGCACCGAACTACTGGACATATTCAGTCCACGCACCATCAAAAAGTTCACCGGCCACCTCGCTGGAGCCCTCTACGGTTCACCCCGCAAGTCAAGGAACGGCTCAACCCGGTTCGACAACCTCTATCTGGCGGGAGCAGACCAAGGCTACGTCGGCATCGTCGGGGCGATGCTGGGAGGCGTCGCCGTGGCCAACAATCGTATCCTACGAGGCGATTGACTTCAGGATACCTCGTGGATCAACCGTTCCTGCATCTCGGCCAGTAGGATATACCCCAAATAGGCGATTCGCACGCTCTGCGGTAAACTTTCGATCCGGATGCGACCGTTCTCCAAGTCCTCGTCGCTCACGGAATCCAAACCGTGTTCACGCAAATGTATTCGCAACTCGGTCATTCCTCGAAGGGCATCATCGACGTCGTCCACGGGAATCTCCACCAGACCTCGGGCAAGCTTGGGATTTCCTAGTAAACGGGAAAAGGCCAAGCGATCGGAGCGACCCTCCTCAATCAATCCTTCGCGCCAAGCGGCGTCCAAGTCCTCGTCGCCTGACTCGGGCGGAGCAAAACGTTCCCCTGCAAATCGTCCACTTGTCTCTCGAAACACCTTGCCTAAGTAGGGCAGCAAGGCTTCGAGAAAAGAAGGGGAAACCTGAAGCTCGAACTCAATCATCCTTTTCCAACGACGCCTGCAGGCGCCAACGATGCAGTTGGTATACGTAACCCTCGGCCTGCTCGCGTTCTCCGATCCAAAGCACGGACCTGCCAAGTTCGTGCACTTCCTTCATGTGATGGGTGGCTTGCGTTTCATCGTAACCGAAAACCTTTCGAAACACCATCACGACGTAACTCATTAAATTTACGGGATCGTTCAGCACGAGCACTTTCCAAGGGCGAAGCAACTCGTCCTGTTCTTCGGTCTCGACCTCAGGTAGGGTTTCAGTCTCTGGAAATAGCGAGCTAATGATAAATTTCTGAAAAAAGATAATGGATAATAGAGAGTTTTCTAACAACGGGAAAGCGGAAAGAAGGCGCAAATTCCAATCTTTCCATGCTTGCCTGATCGCCTCCTAACTCCTTTCCTTTCTGCATGCTTAAAATTCCGACATTCGTCCTCAGTGGTTTATTGATCATAACGGGCTTGGTGGGCTATCTCTTCCAAGACCCCAATCTTTCCTTAAAGATTGTCGGACCGCTCGCGGATGACGCGGTGTTCACCCTGTCCGATGGAAACCAAACCCATACCCTTGACAGAGGCTTTCCCTCAAGCAATGCGGCGGGTGAACATGCCTTTTGGTTGGTTGAAAGATTAAACCAAAATCACGCCAAGGATCGCGCTCAAGGTAATTACGCTGCCAGCGAAAGACCCGACAACCCTAGTTATAAAACCCAATCCTTCTGGTATGCTTCATCAACCGGAGACACCTTGTCTGCACTTATGAAGAATGCCGAAACCGGCGAACTCAGTGCACTCGAAACAGCAGATCCTGAAAAAGCAAAGATTCGATTCATCTATGAGCAAGCCGGCGGCGGAATCGGTCCCGTCACTCTAACCTCGACCAATTGGGCGAATGTCGAGGGCGCGCCCGGAGCGGGCGAAACTTTGACTTTCGGAAAAAGTTGGACTGCTCTTATTCCTGCGATCATCGCCTTGGTCCTGATCGCTTGCGTGCTCGTCGCCGAAGCCAAACCGGCTTTGCACAAACACGTCATGCACCTTGCTGCGACCGTTGGCTTACTTGGTCTGGTAATGTCCGCCAAGAAGGTTTTACCTGCGGTCAGCGAGATGAATTGGCTGAAGAACGACCCCAACGGAATCATTCACGCCTCTTCCTTGAAGCCGGCCGTCATGTTCTTCTCCGCCGGACTGCTATTCATATTCGTTGCTCTTTGCATCGTTTCCTTCATCAACGCCCGCAAGGAAATGGCGGCCCAACCCAAACCAAAGAAAGAGGAAAAGAAAAAGGAGGACGATTTCGAGGACGACGACAAAGATGTCAAGGACGACAAAGAGGGCAAGGACGACGAAGATGGCAAGAATGACAAAGGTTCCGCCAAGGACAAAGGCAAAGAAAAGGCCAAGCACGATTCCGACGACAAGAAAAAGGACAACAAATCTCCCGCCAAACCTATGGGTCCCGCCCCTAAAACAGGGGAAGGCAAATTGAAGACATCCAAATCCACCGGGTCACCATTTGCGGAAAAGAAAAAAATCGTGCCAGCGGGAAAGCCGAAGTCGATTGACCCCGAAAAGGCAAGGAGACCAAAATCCACCGCGGGTCAAACTGATGGGGCGTCCAAACCATCCGAAAAAGCCAAATCTTTCGAACAGCGATCAGGGAAATCCAAACGTGAGGAAAATCCGGAATCGGAAAAATCGTCCAGTCCCGAAGACTCCAAACCTCGGGAAAGCAACAAAGCTGAGATTGTCGAGAAGGATAAAGGCACATCGGATTCAGATGCCAAAGGCTCCAAGCCTGACATAGCCTCTGCGGACGAAGGCAGGGAAGATGCAGGCAAAAGCGAGAGCGATGAACAAAAGAAATCGCCAGAGTCGTCTGAAAAGAAGGAAGACTGACCCGAAACCCATTTATTTCAGCCCCGAAACGCCGGCCGTCGAGCCGGCGTTTTCATTTTTGGAAGGAATTCGAAAAGAGTGGAGTGGATTTTTTCTGATTCACTCTTTCGATTTCCATGACAAAACTCCCATAAGTCGTTGAAATTCAATAAATCAAAAACTTTTTTCACTTTTTAGGTAAAGTTTTGTTGGTGGCAGTCGATTGTTTAAACATGAAATAGGCGACAATCAGGTCGCTACCAAATGCAAGTTTCACCTTCCGCAAGTTGCGGAAAGTGAAGCAAGCTACAAACGCCCGAGGTTCGTGCCCAAAGGCGGAAAACAATATGCTAGGAGGAAGCGTACAGTTAGCTAAGTCGACCTCTCTCTACATGGAGAGCGCCCACAGGAATTTGTCCCGTGGTCTTAACCGCCTGTCCACGGGTGTAAAACTATCCAACGGCTTAGACGATGCAGGTGGACTCGGCGTCTCGATGAATATCGGGGCCAAACTAAAGAAGGCATTCAAGGTGCGCGAAAACGTGCAAAACGCCCGATCCTTTTTGGAACACCAAGAAGCGGCCCTGAGCTCCATGGGCAAGGCTCTTGACCGAATGGCGGAACTACGCACCAAATACGATGACTTGTTAGCGGGACGACCTGAACGCGAACTCTACAACAAGGAGTTCAAGGAAATGCAGTCCGAGATGCTTTCGATGAGAGGCAGAAAGTTCAATGGCGTCAGCATCTTTTCGACCGACCCCAAGGATCCAATGTCCTTCTATATCCCAACCTCCGAAGATGGTATCTCCACTCAAGTAGCGATAAACAGAATAGGCTTTTTCGATAGTCTCACCATTGGCAGCGCCGGGTTAGGCTCCACCCCTGCAACCAACGTTACCGGAGTGGTAGGCAATGGAGGCACGGTGCCCGCATCTGCAACCAATGCAGGAACCGTTACGCCTTTTTCGTTTAGTCCCACTGCCGGCTCGATGTCCAATATCGCCGTCAATTCTGCCGCGGCCGGAACTACTACTCCCTTTCAGCTTATCCCCGCAGCGGGAGCGATGGCTGCATCTACCCTAACCTTGTCCCCCGAGAAACTTGCTGCCGGAGCTTTCGTGATCGGAAAAGAATATAAAATCGATACGCCGGGCATTACTAACTTCACTCTCATTGGAGCAGCCAATAACACCGCCGGCACCGTTTTCACTGCCACAGGAGTAGGTGCGGGTGATGGCACCGCAGACGCAGTAACCACTGCTACGGTTGAAGCCGTTCAAGGTACGGGTTCCGTTATCGAAAACGTGACCGCTTTTGCAGGCGAGGAGATCAGCATCTCACCTTCGGTCACCGCAGGTGGTAACGCAGCGGAAATTCCGGCGTGGACCGCCAATCCCGTGACCCCAAATGGCAAACTCTCTCAAAAAGGCGTAACCGATGGTTCCGGAAACTTATGGTTCGTAACAGACGACGGAGTGGTGCAGAAAGTCGACGCAGGCGATCCGGCCGCCGCAGGCACCGGGGTTTTGACGACCATCCCCGGACTTAGTGGCGCAGATTACGTCTCCAAGCCAATCATATTGGACGTGGGTGGACAGGATTACTTATTCGTTGCCGCCCAAAACGGTGCAAATGATGGTAGAGGACATAGAATCAATCTAGCGACCGGAGCCAGAACACAATTCACTGCAGTCAGCGGAGGAAGTGAAAAACTTCGAGGGCTAAGCGAGCACAATGGAAAGCTTTACATGGCCTACAGTCGTTCTGCGGGATTTTTTGGCGTGTCAAGAGGCGAGGTCGTTCGCTTCAACGACAACATGTCCCGAGACAATACTTGGGGGAACGGAAACGGAAGGGTCATGGATACCGGAGCGAACACAGGGTGGGACTTTGGCAATGAGGGTGAGTCGCGCGTCGAAATGGCTTTTAGCGGGGGGAATCTTTAC
>CALBIN010000232.1 GCA_937893275.1 uncultured Opitutia bacterium
ACCCTACTTTAGAAGTATTCTTTGCAGCATTCTTTGCAGCTTTGTTGCAGTGGGGGATTCCAAGAAGAAAGAAGCTTACAAGCACGAGGCAATTACCGTCGCCGCTCAACGCTTGGGGCAGATCGTGGAACGAGAGCAACTGTTTCTTACAAACTCCTCGTCGCCCAATAAGCCCCTCAGCGAACAAGAACTCACCCGAAGAGCCCAACAAATACTATCCGCATACGAATCTTATCTCGAAGACAATCCTCGAGATGTTAACGGCCTCATACTTTATGGGAAGTTTCTTCGACGAATGGGACAACCACGACACGCAACAGGCCTATTTCTTGAAGCAGACAAAATTGATCCTCGCTTAGCGGTAGTTAAACAAAACATTGCAAATTATCTGGTTGAGGAAGGCCGATTGGCCGATGCTTTGCCTTTCCTGTTGAAAGCAGTTGAGCTGGAACCAAAAGAACCGGTCTACCACCATCAGCTCGGTACTTTTTTGTTTTTATTTAAGGAAGATTTATTGAGCTTGGGGATTGCATCCGCCCAAACCAATGACCGCAGCATGCATGAGGCGTTTCGATCTGCAAGCAAACTGGCGCCCGGCAACTTCGAATACAAGTTGCGCTACGCCCAAAGCTTCTTCGACATTTCCGACCCGGACTGGGACAAAGCCTTGGGCGTTTGGCAAGATCTTCGAAATCAAGCCCGAGATCGCCCGGTCTCGGAGCGAGAATATCTTGCATTGGGAGAAGCCCGCGCCATGACCCAACTTGGCAGGGGAAAAGAAGCGGTTACCATTCTGAAGTCCATTACTTCTCCCTCATTGCGAGCTACGAGAGAAAGCTTAATCAAGGAGCTTAAGGAGTCGGATGCCACGGGGAAGCCGTCACCTAAGAAATCGGCTGAACCGAAAAAGCGGGATAACCGCAATACGCAACTCAGCCCACTCCCGAGCAAATTCATCGACGACAACTTGAGGCGCCTGAGGCACGTTTCCTCAAGACTTGAGGAGGAAAAACTTTTTCGAGACCTGCGAGCCGACGCGATTAGAGCCGATTACGACCAAAACGGCCAAGTACGGCTACGATTAACTAGCTTTGCCGAGGTAGAACCAGTTCCCTCGTCAATACGGAATTCGGATACTCAGCACCGATGAACACATTAGCAGTCCTAGAAGGTCTGCAACCACATTTCCTTGGTGCATTTACCGATGGCTGGCCTGACAAGTTGATTTTGTTCTTCGTCTTGGTCGCCAGTCTTAGCGTCCATGAATGGGCGCACGCAATAACTGCCGACAAACTAGGTGACCCCCTCCCTCGTGCCGAAGGTCGAGTGACGCTTAACCCAATAGCCCATGTCGACCCCATAGGCACCTTTCTCATACCTCTCACAGTTCTCTTTTTCAGTCCCGGCTTCTCCGTCTTCGGTTGGGGCAAACCGGTTAGAGTTTCATTGCCAAATGAAAAAACTCGTGTACGAGACGACCTTTTAATTACCGCTGCAGGGCCATTTTCCAACCTATCTATCGCCTTGGTGACTGCATGCATTGCAGGACTATTTCTCGATCTCGACGATGGAAATGCACAGATCGGCAAACTTGTGGAGACGATTATTACGCTCAATTGTTTGCTGTTTGTATTTAACCTTATCCCGGTACCGCCCTTGGATGGTTCCCATTTTCTCAAACATGCAGTGCGAATGAAGGACGAAACATATGCCAAGCTTAGCTCCTATGGTTTTATAATCCTCCTCGTGCTGATAAATCTACCGGCGTTCCGACAAACATTTGGCACGGCGATTTTCTTTTGCTCAGGTTTTTTTATAGATTTGCAAGCGTCTATTAGGGAATTAGTTGCCTAGGTTGACGTTGGCGGTTGAATCTTCGGTGAAAATCACTTTTAAACACGATCATGCGACCAATCGGTGAATTTGATGACGAGGAAAGGGCTTCCACCTTTTCAGGATACCTCAACTACAAGGGAATCTCTTGTGAAGTTGAGGAAGATGACGAGGGAAAGTCATGGACCGTATGGGCTCATAACGAAGAAACGCTCGCCAAGGCGATTGCCGAAATACATGAATTTCGCCAAAAGCCGGACGCCTCCAAATACGCGGAACTTGCTCGCGAGGCTCAAAAACAAGAAAAGAAAGAACGCAAAATTGAGGAAAACAAAGCCAGTCGTTGGCGGCAAGAAACATTGAGAGACCGTTGGCAGGACAGAAATAGAAGGCCTGGAATCATGACCATGGCACTCATCATCACTTGTGCCGCCACATTTTTTGTTTCCAAGAGGGGAGAAAACACGGAACCGGTAGGAGCTTTTTATATTTCAGAATACGTTCACCTTGGCGCCAAAGATGCCCCTGTATATCTTGCGGCAACGCAGACCGTTCTTCCCGAGGTGATGCAGGGTCAAGTTTGGCGATTAATCACGCCCATCTTCCTTCATTTTGGGTTCCTTCACATTCTATTCAACATGTTTTGGCTTCACGACTTGGGTAGCCTTATCGAAAACCGACGGGGGACGGGGCACTTTGTCGCTTTTATTCTATTGGCAGCAATTATATCGAACATTGCTCAGTATTGTGTATCCGGACCTAGCTTTGGAGGAATGTCGGGGGTAGTATATGCTCTGTTCGGTTATGTTTGGATGAAGGGGAAATTCGACCCTGGAGATGGAATTGAAATGAATCCGTCCACGGTCATTATTATGCTTGGTTGGTTCGTTCTCTGTTTTACTGGAATGTTCGGACATGTGGCCAACTGGGCCCACGCCGCAGGATTAGCCGTAGGTACACTATGGGGTTATGCTTCCGCTATGCGATGGACGGGCAATCGAGGGTAGGAGCAAGGTTCTTCCTTCTCTCTCGCTTTTTCGGAATTCAGCTACCTGGCTTCATTGGCGGAATAGCTTCTAGTTCAGGGGGAAGAGAGTCCGGTTCGTAGGTAGGAAAACTCATTTCTACGAGAGGGACAAAGGGAACCCCAAAGTCAGTCTTGCCTCCACTTCGGTCAACCAGTACCGCAACCGCACTCACTTCACAACCGATGCCTTGAACGATATCGAGAGCTTCACGAACCCGTCCGCCACGAGTTACAACGTCTTCAATTATTAATACGCGCTCGCTCCTCTCTAGTTTGAAATTTCGGCGGAGGGCTAGTTTGTCGTCCACCTTTTCGAGAAACAGGTAGCGTTTTTCCATCCGCCTGGCAATTTCCTGACCAAGAACAAGAGCACCCATGGCAGGAGCCACAACCACATCGACCTCAACGTCGCCCATTTTTTCGATGAGCATTTCGCTGAGCCTGCTTACCTTGTCGAGATACTGGCATACCTGAGCGCATTGGAAAAAATGGCCGCTCCGCAGACCTGAGCGCAGAGTGAAATGGCCAGTCAATAGGGCTCCGGTTTCCTTGAAAATAGATAGCGCTTCCTCTTGCGAATTCTGCATGAATGGGAAGGTTTCAAGCCCTTCCAAAAAAGCAAACTTATTCGCTGCCAACCGCCACCTCTAGGCGAAAGAAGTTCCATGTTGAATAGGTACTAACCTCCCCACGGAAGGATTCGTCGTAAGCACGAAGAAGCTTACGCAGGTGATTAGCGTCGAGGCGGGTCATGCCGGTGGCGCCGATCGCTCTTAAATCCCTCAGCAGGGCAACGGCATCCTCGTGAAAGAACTTCCGAAGACTTTCCTCCGATCGCAGTATTTCAAAACCGGCACGCTCAAAGGCATGGTTCCATTCTCGGGCATCCAGCCAAGATAGAGAAGTGATGCCCGGATGCAGTGATTCGAGTTCGCCCAAGGTGCCTTTGATGAAGAAAAGGCAAAGAACTCGTCCAGTCGGGGTGAGCAATTCACGCCATTGCTCCAAGGACTCTTTTGGGTTCTTGCACCATTGAAGGAGGCTGGCCGAATATAGTCGATCCACGCGGGAACTCGTTTCGGGAGACCAAGCATCGAGTTTCTCCCAGCGACACGCCGAGACGCGTTGTTGGCCTTCCGCCAGCATTGCAGGAGACAAGTCGGTAGCCGTAAGATCGACCCCGGTATTTGTGATAAACTGAGTAAAGAGGCCGGTGCCTGCGCCAAATTCAATAGCCGTCTTGCCCGAAAGGTTTAGTTCCAACCACTCGGATCCCCAATCCGCAAGTTCCGCCTGAATCTTTGCAGCGCCTTCATAACTGCCCGCTCGCTTATCAAAGCTAGACATGGGTTTTTTTGTTGAAAAGTAATTCTTCAAGCAAGTCCTCGAATCGATGACCAGCCTCCGGTAAAACTTTCGCCGTTGGAAAGAATTTCAGTAGACGGCTGGCGTCTAGAATGGGATCTTGGCCCCCGAGGAGGACTTCATGATATCGGCTCGAGATTGTTTCTTGATTCACGGCTTTCTCCAAAAGCAAATCCAGCCCCCAAGCTAAATCCTCGACAGGGTAGGGGAGATCCTTAGCATTTACCCCGAGATCGGCACGATCGTAGAAGTCATTTACCGTTGTAAGCGCATCTGTTCTCAAACCTCGCGCAGTGACTTTCAATTGTGTCTTGCTTACCTTCCCGCCACGATCAGCCTCACGGGGAAACTCGACAAAAGGAGAAAGCAGCACGAACCCTCGCTTGGCGGTAAAACGGTCTGGCCAAAGGAGCATAAGAAAGGCTCCCAATGAATGACCTACCAACCAATCGAAATCCTCTTCTATTTGGATCTTCGCCGTTGGGACAACTGCACGATGCTCTATCTCAGGAAAACGTTTCGACGCCTGTTCAAGTATGAGATCTGGTGAAATCGCCCAACCTCCTATCCATAAAACTTTCAATTTATTGCTCCGGCCAATCGTTCCGCAAGTCCATCGATGGAAAGTCCCGCTTTGTATGACATGCGCAGTCGCGCAGCGCCTTCAGGCACGGTTGGAGGACGAATGGCGACCACCTTCAGACGATCACGTTCTAGATTCTCGGCTGCTCGCATGGCGAGATCGGCTTCGCCGATAAGAATGGGAACTACCGGAGAATCTCCCATAATAGTCTGGAGGCCTTGGATCTCTAACTCTTGCCTAAGAGCAGATGCAGATGCCCGCCAAATAGGCCGATCACACTCGAGGTTTTCTGCAATCTCAACGGCCTTGGAAGCAGCGGCGGCGTTTGCGGGAGCAAGAAATGTCGAATAGACGTATTCAGCAGCAAAATTCTCAACAAGCCGTTTCACGGAAGTATTGCGAAATATTGTAAAAGCACCCTGAGACCCAAGTGCCTTACCGAGTGTGCCTACGAGGACATCGACATGCTCAAGAACGCCTGCGTGCTCTGCAAGACCTGTGCCTTTAGGACCGTACCAACCGAGAGCGTGGGCTTCGTCGAGAATCAAGACAAAGCCATATTTTTCTCGGAGATTGGCCAAAAAATCCAAGTCGGGACAATCGCCATCCATTCCGAAAACGGTCTCGGTCGCTACGAACATTGGTCGGTCGGTAATATTTTTACGCAATAGGCCTTCAAGCTCTACAAGATCAAGGTGTGGGTAGCGACTGAAGCGAGCCCCAGACGAAAGAATCCCAGCAAGCATGCTCTGGTGGACAAGACGGTCTGCAAATACATAGTCTCCCTTTTGAGGAAGCAGACCCAGCAAGGCGCGATTCGCAGCATAACCGGAATTCCATAGCATCACTTGATCGGCCGATACGGAATACCATGCGGCAATCCGATTTACCAATTCTTCGTGAGGTGGGCGAAATCCAGTTACCAAAGGCGCGGCCGAGGCCGAACAACCGAAGCGACCAATCGCTTCTCGAGCTGCAGCCTTTACGTCAGGGTGAGAGGCAAGGCCAAGATAGTCATTGTCCGCAAGATTAAGGATGTCTCTATCGTTTCCCCAAGCACGAGTAATCCGAGTGAGCCCGGCCTCCTCTCGTTCCCTCAGTACCTCCTCGCTGCGCCGGTGGAGAAAGTCCTTCATGCTTGCTCCCACGGGAAGCTGGACTCGACGGGATCAAGATTTCCGTGCCTTTGCGTCGCCCAAACGGGTAGGATTTCGCGAGAGAGTCCCTGTTCGTTCGCGGAACGAGTTATCGCATCCAGCGAACGAGTTTCGTTCAACCATAGCCCGCAAGGGATTGCACAGTCCCCGAGGTGGGAAGCCAAAAGTCGAGCTTGGTTTAGCACGCCTAAACGATTTTCGATCACAAGGATTAAATAATCAACGGGTAGGTTCTTGGCGAAATCGAGCCAATCGAGCCCTTTCTCGTCGATGGGAGTGGCAAGTCCTCCCGCACCCTCAATCACTAGATTCTCACTTTCTTCGGAAAAAGATCGAGCCCTTGAAACAAGTTCCGAAAAATCCAATTCCTTGCCATCCATCTTGGCCGCTTCGACTGGCGCCAAGGGTTGGCGAAAGTTAAGTAGAGTATGAACCTCAAGACTTTCATTCCGGGCATTGACATAAGTGGCGTCAAGAGGTTCAGCCGAACCAGTTTCAATTGGTTTGACATAGCATGTAGAGCCTACGGAAGAAAGGCGGTGGGCAAGAAAGGCGGAAGCTACAGTCTTGCCGATACCCGTGTCGTTTCCTGAAACGAGAATGGCGAGAGACACAGTATTTTTTAGCCCGCCAAAATTGCCGGGGTGGTTGCCTCTCGACCCTGAGCGGCTCGAGCTTCGTCTGGATGAATGTTCCGGAGACCGAGTTTTTCAAGGAGAAGAGAGTCCTCGTCTTGTCCGGGATTGGGAGTGGTTAGCAGTTTGTCGCCTAAGAAAATGCTGTTGGCTCCTGCGAGGAAGGAAAGGGTTTGTAATTCTTCGCTCATTTCGGTTCGTCCTGCCGAGAGACGCACCATAGCTCGGGGCATAAGGATTCTTGCCGTGGCAATCATACGAACAAAGGCGATCCCGTCGACCTGCTCTTGGTCTCCCATGGGAGTACCCTCCACGGCGACCAAAGAATTAATGGGCACGGACTCGGGCTGAGGGTCAAGATTCGCCAATTCAGCTAAAAGCCCAAGGCGGTCTTCCTTGCTCTCTCCCATGCCAAGGATGCCTCCGCAACACACTTCCATGCCCGCCTTTCTAACATTGGCTAAGGTCTCGAGACGATCATCGTAAGACCGAGTGGTGATAATCTCTTGATAAAACTCTCTAGATGTATCGAGGTTGTGATTGTAGACAGAACAGCCCGCCTCCTTGAGACGAACAGCTTGCTCCTCTTCCATCATTCCAAGAGTACAGCATACCTCCATCCCCATATCTCTAACGGCGGTAACCGTCTGCAACACGGATTCGTACTGAGGCCCATCCGGAACCTTGCGCCAAGCCGCTCCCATACAGAAACGAGTGGCGCCGACTTCATGGGCCGCTCGAGCGTCACTAAGTATAGAGGCCGTATCTAGAAGCGTCTCAGATTCAACAAATGTATTGTAATGGGCGGACTGAGGACAATATTTGCAATCCTCGGGACAGGCACCAGTCTTGATGGACTTGAGGGCACAGGACTGTACTCCCGAAG
>CALBIN010000233.1 GCA_937893275.1 uncultured Opitutia bacterium
TCGTGCGTCAGGCGTGGGGAGAAATGCAACATTGTGCCGTTCCCGCGACGGGCGAGTGAGGTCGGGTAGCACCATGCAGAACACCTCCCATCAAACCAACGCCTTGTATCTCGCATGGCTGATTGCTTTGACCGCGACCCTCGGGGCCCTGTTCATCGGGGAAGTCATGGGACGAACACCCTGTGTTCTTTGCTGGTACCAACGGATCGCCATGTTTCCGCTGGCACTTATCCTGGGGCTTGCGAGTTTTCGAGCCGATCATGCGGTTCGGCACTACGTTATTCCTTTGGCATTGATTGGCGGCTTGATCGCACTTTGGCATAGCCTGCTTTTCGTCGGGATCATCCCCGAACCAATTCAACCCTGTGAACGCAACGGACCATCATGCTCGGGAGAAGATCAAGTGCTGTTTGGCGTTCTGCCGCTACCGTACCTGTCCGTTTTCTCCTTCAGTGCCATCATTTTGTTGCTGACCGTTCCCTTTAGAAAGAGATCTTCATGAACCGTCGAACCCTGATCATCGTGACCGCCGTAGTAGCAGTCGGACTATTTGCCATCGGTGGCCTTCTTTACTCCCCGACAAGCAAGGAAGTGGCGGTCACAAAACCAGTATCAAATGAAGCGCCGCTGGTAAGACCCCATTCGCCGGTCTTTGGAGCAAAAGATGCGCCCGTCACCATCGTCGAATTCTTCGATCCCGCGTGCGAAGCATGCCGCGCCTTCCATCCCGTGGTGAAAAAGATACTTTCCGAGTTTCAGGGGAAAGTTCGCGTCGTGCTCAGATACACAGCGTTCCATCCACCATCGGAAGAAGCGATACGGATTCTAGAAGCTGCTCGCCTTCAGGGGAAGTTCGAGGTCGTTCTCGAGCGACTTCTTGAAACCCAACCTCGTTGGGCGCCACATGGGCGTCCGGCCGATAGTGCCTGGAGCCTGTTAGACGGAACAGGCCTCGACGTGGAACGCGCCCGCCGCGATGCCAAACTCCCTGGCATCGTCGCCGTCTTGAACCAGGACACGGCCGACGTGAAGAACGTCGGCGTGACGGGGACACCGACATTCTTCGTCAACGGAAAACCGCTGCTCGACTTCGGCGAGCAGCAACTGCTCGATCTGGTTGAGGCAGAGGTGGCGTCAAATTGAGAGCCGTAAGGATTACCCTTTGGGGAGGCGTGGGTGTCGCGCTGGCGGGCTTTCTCTGGCTCAGTCTGTGGCATGATCGTGGGCCGAGTGGCGGCAGTTCATCGCAAGATGTGGCAACTTCCTTCCGGCCAACGTTCAACTTGACCGATCACCGCAGCAATGCTGTCACTGTGCAAAGCTATCAGGGCAAATGGTTACTGGTCTTTTTCGGATTCACCAACTGTCCGGATATATGCCCGACGACCCTCGCGGAGCTCGCCCGGGTCATGGAGCGACTCGGGCCGGACGCGGGATTGGTAAAGCCGCTGTTCGTCTCGATTGACCCCGAGCGCGACCGGGTGGAGACCATGGCCGAGTATGTTTCGGTATTTCATCCGACTATCGTCGGCCTGACTGGAACCGAGGCCCAGATTGCCGAGGCGGCGCGGTCGTTCAAGGCGTATTACGAAAAACAGCCGCAGGAATCCGCCCCGAACGGTTACACTATGGGCCACACTTCCGCAGTGTACCTCATTTCTCCCGAGGGCGTGTTCGTCCGTACCTACGGATACGGAACGCCACCGGGGGAAATTACCAAAGACCTTCAAAATAGATTGTGAGGCCGAAAATGTTGCGCCTATTGTCCCAAGCTCTCCTGAGCATTGTCTTTATTCTTTCCGCGTTGCCGGTATCCGCGGATTCCACGCGCGTCGGCGACCTGGTCATCGATTCACCTTGGGCGCGCGCGTCGATTGGAATGTCGCGTCCGGCTGCCGCCTATATGACGATTCGTAATGAGGGAACTGTAAGTGATGCCTTGTTGGCGGTCAGCACCCCGCTGTCGGGAATGGCCGAGGTTCACGCC
>CALBIN010000234.1 GCA_937893275.1 uncultured Opitutia bacterium
CTCCCGCCTTTCTGCACGTTATCTTTCTCTTGCCGGCATAGATAAGGATGACGATCTGTCATGTTCTTCTGCAGACTTGGCTAAATGCCTATTGTGCGCTTTTCCTGATCATGTCGGCAAGCGTCGTAACTCAGGGATGCTCGTGTATGCTCTTTCAAATGGAAAAAATGGCGAACTTCGGCGACAGAGCACCGCCCGCGATGCCGACCTTCTTGTTGTCGCGGAATTAGATGAAATTGAAATGCGCGGAAATGTGGGTCTCGTTTTGAGTCTCGCCACGGAGATCCGCGAGGAATGGCTCGAAGAAATATTTCCCAAAAGTTTTTCACACCGAGTGGAAACTCATTTTGACGAAGAATCCCGAATTGTCGTATGCCGCCGGATTAAAAAGTTTCGCGATCTCGTTCTCTCGGAGGAAAACTCCGGGGAACCCACTTCCGAGAATGCTGCTCGCGTTCTTGCCGCTGAGGTCTTGTCAGGGCGTTTGCGGCTAAAGCATTGGAATGCCGCATGCGATCGTTTTGTAGCCCGCGTAAACTTTGCCGCCTCCCAATGTCCTGAGCTTGAAATTGAGCCTATCGACGATGCCGCCCGTCGCCTGGTGCTTGAACAGTTTTGCCTCGGAGAAAAAAGTTGGCGATCTGTTCGCAACAAGGATGTCTTTCCCTTTCTGTGCGAATGGTTATCACGCGAACAACGAGCCGCTTTGGATCAACTTGTTCCGGAGGAGATCAATCTTCCCGCTAGGAAAAGCCCCGCTCGACTTCGCTTCGACGGGGATGGCGAAGTTACCCTCGCCGCCACCGTCCAAGACTTGTACGATCTCGACAGCACGCCGACGATTGCCGGTGGAAGCTATCTTTTGCGAGTCGAGGTACTGGCTCCCAATCGCAGACCCGTTCAAGTGACTCGTGACCTTTCCGCCTTTTGGAAAGATTCCTATTCGACGATTAAGAATGAGCTTGCCGGTCGATACCCCAAGCACGAATGGCGTTGAAACTTTGCTTGGACCAAACTCCTCTGCGACGCTTGTTCGAGTCTATATACTGGCGGATTTTTGGTCTGTCAAACGATGCGAATCGAGCTGAACGAGGTCGTTACGGAGAGTGGCTTTCTCGTAGATTCCTGAAGGACAAAGGCTACTATGTTCTTGTCGCAAACTGGCGTAATCCCATGGACCGAAGAGATGAAATCGACCTAATCTGCAAAGATAGGAAGGTGCTGGTTTTCGTAGAGGTACGAGCTCGTTCGACCTCTTCTCTTGTTTCTGGTTACGATAGCCTTTCTCCTCGTAAAAGAAAAGTGCTTCTTAGGGTCTGCAAGGGTTACCTCAACCATCGGAGGCAAAGGCCCGAGCATTTCCGTTTAGACGTAATGGAAGTTGATTTACCTTCCGACGCCAAAGGCAAACCGGAAATTTTTCACCACGAAAATGTTGCGTTGTTTCCTCCTCGATTTCATTAGATACCTGTTAATCTTAAAATTTATGTCACAAGAATTATCTTCTACTCGCCAAAGTCGGGATTCGAGTCGTAAAGCTCCACCGACTATTATTGTTATTTTCGGCGCATCGGGCGATCTCACAGCCCGCAAGCTTTTACCCGGACTTTACAATCTTGGATTTGACGATTTGCTCTCCGATGATTTTCACCTTATCGGATATGGGCGAAGTGAAATGTCCGACGAAGCTTTTCGCCAGAGCATGGGAGATGCAATTGGGAAGCATTCGCGCCGACCTCTCAATGAAGAGATCTGGGGGCAAATGTCCAGTAATCTACACTACCATGCAGGTCCTTATGATGCCCCGGACTCCTTCGACCGACTTAGCCAACGCATCAGCGCAATCGAAAGTTCGATCGGGACCGAGACGCAGTGCCTCTTTTATGTTTCGACTCCGCCAAGCGTTTTTAAGCCTATCTTGGAAAACCTTGGGGATTCAGGTTTGGCTCGTCGCCATAGGCACACTCCTGCCTCCTCAAAGGTCGTAATCGAAAAACCATTTGGTCGTGATCTTTCTTCCGCCCAAGAACTTAATGCAATTATAAATCGAAGATTTGACGAGTCCCAAGTATACCGCATCGACCACTACCTTGGAAAGGAAACCGTACAGAGTCTTCTCGTGCAGCGCTTTGCAAATTCCATTTTCGAGCCGATCTGGAATCGCCGTTACGTTTCCTGTGTTCAGGTCACTGTGGCTGAGACCATAGGAGTTGGGTCGCGGGGAGGTTATTATGACCGAAGTGGTGCATTAAGGGACATGGTTCAGAACCACGTCATGCAGTTGCTTGCTCTTACCGCAATGGAACCGCCCTCTTCTCTCGATCCCGAAGCGATTAGAGACGAAAAAGTAAAGGCTCTCAGGGCGATTCGACCACTCGATCTCGACGGAGATGATAGCGATGTCGTTCGCGCACTCTACAAGGAAGGCTTGGTTGGAGGCGAGAAAGCGATCGGCTACCTACAGGAAGAAGGTATCCCCGAAGATTCCTCTACCGAAACCTACACGGCGATTCGCTTGTATCTTGATAATTGGCGATGGAAAGGCGTTCCGTTCTATCTCCGTTCGGGTAAGTGCATGTCGCGCAAAGCCAGCGAAATTACGGTTCAATTTAGTCGACCACCCGCAATCCTCTTTGGTGAGGGAAACCGTTTTGACATATCTCCTAACTCTCTAGTTATACGCATTCAACCGAACGAAGGCGTTACTCTAACCCTAAATTCGAAAAAACCGGGACTGGCGACTAAGCTCCAACCCGTTGAACTTTCCTTTGGTTATGACACCACCTTCGGTTCTGATACTCCAGAGGCATACGAGCGCCTCATCCTCGATGCCATGAACGGAGATGGAACACTCTTTATTCGAGGAGATGAAACGGAAACTTCTTGGAGTCTCCTTACGCCCGTGCTTGAGCACTGGGCTGGAAGTGGAACCAAAGGACTCGGCACCTATGCGGCCGGAACATGGGGACCGCTCGATGCAGACAAACTGCTCATCCGGAACGGACATGAATGGCAAGTTTCCGGGACTTAAAAATGAGGTGCTCAAATCGGATGGCACACATAAGAACGACAGGAACTGTGCAGTCTGTTGCAAAAAGTTAGAGATGAGATAACAAGTGACTACTCGATGAAACAACTAGCATATGATCTCCTAAAAAGTTGTCCCTTTTTCTGCATAGCATAATTGAAGATCAAATAAATTAGGTCAGAATGCTTGAAAAAGAAAGTACACCCTCATCAAACCGACCTAGTAAGATATCAGAGAAATGTCTCATTGGTTCTTGAAAGAATTCGATCGATGCGTCAATTGAGGCAGTTGAAAACTCAACCTGCCAAGAACTAGCTGGAACAGTTCCCTTTGTAATTTAAATATCATGAACGATAATATTTCAGAAATCGGTCTCATAGGCTTGGCGGTCATGGGACAAAACCTTGCCTTGAATATTGCGGATCACGGATTTCGCATCTCAGTGTACAACCGAACCTCATCCAAGACAAAAGCCTTCGTGGAAAGCAATCCAGATACTCCCGGGGGGCTTCTTGGTTGCGAAGCACTTGAAGATTTTGTATCATCGATTCAGCGACCCAGAAAAATTATTATTTTAGTAAAGGCGGGAGAGGCAACTGATGCGGTAATAAATTCCCTGATTCCGCACTTGGACAAAGGAGATATTATTATTGATGGAGGCAATGCCAAGTGGACCGATACGATCCGTCGCGAAAAAGAGCTTAAGGAGAAAGGTTTTCATTTCGTCGGTTCAGGAGTTAGCGGCGGTGAAGAGGGAGCTCGTTTCGGGCCATCTCTAATGCCGGGAGGGGATTTGGAGGCATGGAAGACACTCGAACCCATTTGGAAGTCAATCGCCGCAAAAGTTGATCCCGAGAACGGGAAACCTCTTGAGGGAGCTGAACCCGGCAAACCGATTGAAGGAGGTTTCCCTTGCTCGGCCTACATCGGTCCAAACGGTGCCGGCCACTATGTAAAGATGGTTCACAATGGCATAGAGTACGGAGACATGCAGATGATCTGCGAGGCCTACGACTTGATGCAACGCCTTCTCGGCCTGACTCCGCCGGAAATGGGAGAAATCTTTAGCGAATGGAATCAAGGTTCGCTCGATTCCTTTCTCATAGAGATCACGGCAGACATTCTCAAACAGGCAGACCCTCGCACAGGGAGACCCTTCGTTGATATCGTTCTTGATACTGCTGGTCAAAAAGGGACGGGGAAATGGACCTCTGTCAACGCCCTCGACATGGGCGTGCCCGCCCCCACTGTGTCAGAAGCCGTATTCGCTCGTTGCCTTAGTGCCGTAAAGGAGGAACGAGTAGAAGCCGAATCCGTCTTGTCTGGTCCGGAGAAAGACTTTTCTGGAGACAAAGAAACCTTCGTTCAAGCCATTCGTGACGCACTCTATTGCTCAAAGATCTGCTCTTACGCCCAAGGATTTCAGCTCATGCGCGAAGCTCAAAACGAATACGACTGGGAACTGAATTTCGGTGAGATTGCCCAAATTTGGCGAGGTGGATGTATCATCCGGGCTGCCTTTCTCCAAAAAATCACCGAAGCCTACGAGCGAGATCCTTCATTAGCCAATCTCCTTCTCGATCCCTACTTCCGCGATTCCATCGCCGCCGCTCAAGCCAATTGGCGGAAAGTCGTTGCCACCGCAGCAGAACATGGTGTGCCAATTCCCACCTTCGCATCGGCACTAGCATACTATGACGGCTACCGCTGTGCCCGACTTCCTCAAAACCTGCTTCAAGCACAGCGAGATTATTTTGGCGCTCACACATACGAGCGTACGGATGAACCACGAGAAAAATTCTTCCATATCGATTGGCCCGAGTCCGAACGCGTCGAACTTGCCACTTAGACTTTTGGCTAAGTATTAGAAAAGGGTTACCCCCTAGACTTTTGCATCGAGATAAATCTTTCGTACGCACGAAAGATCGTGCCCCATCGATTTGCTGTTCACGCAGTAGTCGTATTCTCCATTTCGGGCTACTTCAGCTTTTGCCGTAGCCATGCGGCGTTCGATTTCTTCTTCGGAGTCGGTACCTCGACTTAACAGTCGACCTTTCAACTCCTCCAAGTTTTTAGGCATCAAGAAAACCGTTCGAAGTTTACCCGACAAGAACCGATCCGTCTCGCTCGACTTTCGAAACGCTTCGAAACCTTGAACGTCTACATTCAGCAGGAGATCTACTCCCATCTCCAATCGTCTTCTGATCTCGCTTTTCAATGTGCCATAGCGTCGCCCATGCACCAAAGCATGTTCGTAGAACTCCTTTGCCAACACCTTCTGCCCAAACTTTTCAGTCGAGAGAAAGTGATAATCCACACCATCCAACTCTCCCTCTCGAGGATCTCGCGTTGTTGCCGTAACAACACGTTCTAAGCCAGGACTGAATTCAGCCAATAAGCTTTCGCAAACCGTGGTCTTACCTATGCCGGCCGGCCCGGAAATAAGAATAATAATTCCGCACGAACTTACATCCTTCATTAATAACCAAAAGCTAAAGCTCCCAACAAGATACCGTAAGCCGCCATCGACACGCCAAGAATTCGAGGACGGCGACCGGAAACATAAAGCCAGTTAAGAAAATCTCTCAATCGATACGGCCAAGCACCAAGGTAAAGGGCTATTACAATCCCGACATAAACGATAGAAACCATGAACAACCGGCTCGCGGGTTCTTGCATAAAAGCAGCATCCAAAGCTTCTCTCGAATAGAACAAAACCAAGATCGCAGCACCCCTAACGGCCAAAAAATCAGGAAGGAATTTAAAAGACATCACAAGTAACACCAGGGTAATGATAGCAATCAACACCTTGTGCTCGCCAAAATCCGCTTCACTAAGATGCAAAATGTGCTGGTACAAGAACCAAGCAGCTGCAATCGTCATCGTCGTAATCGCTGCTATCTTTGATCGTGGGAAACTCTTTATTGTGCGTTCCGTAATTGCTGACCGCCAAGCCAAGTAGGCACCCAATGCAACAAGGCTACAACCAGTGAACAGAGTATGGAAAAAAAGATTCATAAATACAGTTTTCTAAACAGTAGAAGAATTTGCTTCTAAGGTAGATTTAGTTAAAACGGGTATGCCGTGCAGGACCGTTACGGTTGCTTCCTCAATTTTCACGTCAAGCAATTGACCGACCATCCGTTTGTTGCCGGGGAAAATCACTTTACGAAATCCTCGCGTACGACCGATATATTTGCCTTTTCCTTTGCGTGCCGGTCCTTCGACTAAAACTTGCTGAGAGATACCGAGCAATGATTCGTTTCGCCGCAGCGAGCTCTTTTCCAAAATACGAAGCAATTCCTGATTGCGGGCTTCCTTCGTTTCTTGAGGTATCTGGTCTGTCAGGTCTGCAGCCTTCGTACCCGTACGGATGCTGTACTTGAAAATAAAGGCCATTTCAAATCCTACTTCTTCAAACAGAGCCTTGGTTTGTTCAAAGTCAGTCTCCGTTTCTCCAGGAAAACCGACAATAATGTCAGTGCTCAGGTAAATATCCGGCACTGACTCGCGCAAAGAATCAACAATGCGAAGAAATTTCTCTTTGGTATATGGCCTGTTCATCGCCTTCAGGATGCGATTAGAACCACTTTGGACGGGTAGATGAGCATACTCGCACAATTTGGGCAATTCGCGATAAGCATTCACCAAGTCCTTCCCGTAGCCTACGGGATGCGGGGAAGTGAAACGAATGCGATCCAAGGATTTCACTTCGTGGATAGCCTCCAACAATTGAACAAAAGGACTTTTCCCTTTGGAAAAAGGTATTTGCCCACGACCATAGGCATTCACAATCTGACCAAGTAGGGTGACCTCACGCGTGCCGGTCGATACCAATTCCTCCACTTCTGCCACAATATGCTCAACGGGACGATACCGCTCGTCGCCGCGTGTTTTGGGAACGATACAGAAAGCGCAATTCATGTTGCAACCCTGCATGATCGAAACAAAGGCTGAAACTTTGAGCTGACCGGGGTTGTGTTCACGGATTTCATTTTGCGAGTCCTCCTCGTCTCCCAAGTCAATGATTGTTTGCGGGGAAGGCCCTAAGCCCGTAATCGTAGATACGATATTATCGAGGTGATCAGGAATGCGATGGAATTTTTGAGTGCCGACGATAAGGTCTAAATCCGGCAGTCGATCCAACAGATCTTCACCATGATTTTGAGCCATACATCCCATAACACCAAAAACAAAGTTTGGGTTTTTCTTTTTGCGAGCGGCGAGGTAACCGGCTTTGCCAATTGCTTTTTGCTCAGCCTGATCCCTAACGCTGCAAGTGTTTAGAAGAACGACGTCGGCATTCTTTTCATCGTCAACAATCGAATAACCGCGAGCACGCAACTTGGAGGAAACTGCCTCCGAGTCACGCTCGTTCATCTGGCAACCGTATGTCTTGACATAAACGCGATTCATTAGAGAGCAACGAAAGGGTGAAAAGGATAAGTCCTCACGGAAGCCGGTCAATCGCTAACATACCATCACGACCATGTTCGAATCTTCTCAGACGGTATGTAATTCAATAGCTGCTCCGTTAGGAAATCGTTAATCTCATGTCTTTCATCAAAAGTATGGGAAACCACGCCGTTCTTATTCTCCCAATCTCGATAAACCAATTCTTCGGAAGGTCTTGCTTGGGCCATCCTTCGAAAATAATCCCCATTCATTCGAAAAGTTCCGACAGTGACGTCTCTCAATTGCTTCATGGGAAATTTGCGGAAAGTCTGTTCAACGAGAGATGAATAAGCCTCTCGCCATCCCTCCACGGGAATAACCGGATCAAAGCAAATACGAATAGGCCAACCCGAAGAAGCCGCCAACAAAGCATTTTCCAGGCGAAGTCGAGTGCAGGGAACACCCTTTTCATACCTTTCCTCGACTATTTTTGGGGACAAGGTCCAGGCCAAAAGCACGCGATCGGTAGGAGTTAAATCCTGAATTGCCGAAAAGTTCGCACTCTTTGTTCGGATTTCAATATCAAAACCCGGATGGTCTTCTAAAAAACGAATCCATTCACGACAAACCCCCGACACTTTTTCGAAAGCCAGTAAGTCGCAATCATGGGAAATACTGAGCAAGATTTGTTTGTGTGTGTCCTCTCTTTCGGCCAAAAAATTAATTACCGAAGTAAAATAATCGTCTAGGTTAGCAAACAAAACCAAATTTGCGGAAGAGAACATTCCTTGGAGATAGCAATAAGAGCAATCATACAGACAATTAAGCATTAAAGCCGTGTAGAAATAATCAGTTTCATCCCCCTCCTGAACAAATTGACTGCCATCGTAAATATAATCAGATTTCTTTTTCGCTAGAATTAGTTTTGGACTCAATTTCTGGGCTTCGAAATTCTGATTTCTACGATTAAAGAAATCTTTGTAATCATCGATGAATATAATTTCAGATCGAGGAAAACGCTCAAGGATTCTTTTTGTTGTAGCATAGTCCGTAGCTCCATGCTCAACGTAAATATGAGAAAGTGGTTTATTTAGCCAATTCACGACAAAGATGGGTGAAAGCAAGGTTTCGATCACTCTTGACCATGGGGTTTTCGGCTTCGATTTTTTTAAATATCGGCCTGAAATCTATTTTCCTCAAACTGGCTCCAAGAGCGATTTTATGGAGGGAATGGACTTGAGTTTTTGTTAATCTCCAACTTTTAGCTATATCATCAATGGAAGATTGGATATGAGCATGTATTTTAGGTTTAGCCGCTGTAATCGACCGACAAATTTGTTGTAGATATTTAGAGATTTCCAAAACCCTGTGATTGATCAATTCCTCAATGTCTTTTGTGCTTTTTCTTGAGGTGTCTAAGTGATCTGACACGACCTTTATGCAATGGATCGAATGTACAGGCAGAAATAATGTCGCCGCTTGGAAAAATCCTGCCGACTCCATATCTACGATCTCGGCAAAAGGGTCGAAATCCATAACATTTGAGTCTTGTACCGGTTGGTCATGGCATTGAATCGCAGATTCTTCCCATTCATGAGCAATTAAAGGGTCGGGGAAGAAGTCCCTACCGGTGCACACTTCTCGAATTCGATTCACGTAACGCATTTCCCCAATGTTGGTCTTGGGATTCCTAGAACCGCAGAGCCCAAAGTTGAGTACAGACACATAGTCGTCGTTGAGGCTAAAGGCTTTTGTCGTCGAGATTGCGGAGGAAATCCGTCCGACGCCAGTAACAATCAAAGTAAACTCATCATTCCGATATTCTCCATGGGAATGAAAATTGAGATTCAAGCTACTGACTAGCGGGCGGGCTTCTGCCAGTAAAGCCACAACTATCAAAACGGGACCGGATGTATTTTCAGTATTCACCCCACCCACTTGAGCAATTGGTTCAATTGATTTATAACAGGCGACCCGGATGCGGTTAGTTTTCGTACAGAATGATGACCATTCGAGTAAAGCAAGCAATCAATACCTAGTTCCTGAGCAACTTCATGGTCATGCAAAGTATCTCCCACGAGCAAATATTCGTCCCTCTTCAATTCAGAACCCTCCAAAAGGCTTCTTGCTCTATCCAGTTTGCCCTCCGCATGAATATTACTGGTTCCGACTATCACACAAAAATAATCATGTAAATTATGATGCCGAACAAATGCCTTTACATGCTCTTCTTTACCAGCCGAAAGCAATGATTGATCAATACCAAGTGAAGAGATTTTTGAAATGGTTGCCCTCGCATTTTCTTGGAGAACGCATTGTTTCCATAAAAAATGATATTTTTCGATGAAAACAGTAGATATTTCATTGAATTCCGGGCCTTGGCAAGGAAGTCCAAGCCGATTGTAATAATCTCGAACCGGAAAACCGAATTGTTCCCGATAATGTTCCAATAAGAGCTTAGGCAATCCTCGATCCTCGAGGATATCATTGACTATCCGGACACATAATTTGGCGTCGTCGATAATAGTCCCGTTCCAGTCCCAAATGATGTGCGTGTACTTTTGTTTAACAGATTCGACCATACTATTAGTGTGAGTAAGCTCATTTAAGGCCTAAAGAAGGCACTAAAGAACTGTGATTCTTCATTGTTTGCAGTTTCCCAATCTAGCAAGCTTTTCTTCCGACCCACGCCCCATCTGTATTTTCCCGTTTTACCGTTTGCCGGGAGTGCGCGATGACAGGGAATTAAGATTGCCACTGGATTCGCTCCAACTGCTGCTCCAACCGCTCTCGCCTTCTCCTTTCCGCCAAGTAATACAGCAATTTCTCCATAGCTTACTGTTTGACCAAAAGGTACATTGAGCAAGGCATTCCAAACCATTCGCTGAAATTCAGTACCTCGTGGAAGCAAGGGGCTTCCCTTGCCCAATTGGTTTTCTTTAAAGGTACATTGCAAAGCTTTCGGAATGGTAATTGGGATTCCCGAAAAGTTATTTTTAATAAATTCAAGTTGAGTGACGGCATTTTCATTACAGGTAATTCGTACATTCCCGACAGGTGTCTCGGCATAGTATATT
>CALBIN010000235.1 GCA_937893275.1 uncultured Opitutia bacterium
CGAATCCACCGTGGCCTTCACCCCCAAGGGCGGTGCGGCTATGCCAGTCGGGGCAGGTAGAGGATTGGATGCGGCGACTACCGGCAAGCTCGCTCCCCGGCCAATCAGTCCGCTAGCCGCCAAGAACATTGCCTCGATTAATGCGGCTGCCATTCGAATGACTTCCAATCTTTCCATGAACACCGTGGTCACCGCGATAGCGACGGCGGAATCTTCTTCGGGGGAGGGCAGTGACGGAGAGGGCGACGGAGAAGGCGATGGTGAAGATGGTGGAGATGGAGAAGGCGATGGCGGCGGAGATGGTGATGGCGATGGCGGCGGAGATGGTGACGGTGACTCAGGTGATTCGGACTCGGGCGGCGACTCCGGTGATTCGGGTGGCGATGCTGCTGCCCCGGCGGGTCCTGCTGTCGACACCAGTCAAGTGCTTGAGAATAACACCGAAGCCATGCAATCCCGCAAGACGGGGAAGGTAAACCCTCTTTCAAAAATCGTGAGCCAATTCGGCCTGACGTATCGCCAGTCCGAAATTTTCTATTCGTTCGGCGCTTCCGTTCAAGGTTCCTTGGTTTCGTCGGGCGCCGTGGTGACCAAGCGTTTGATCGCCATGACGGACAAAGGGGTGCTGGAGGCGCATCTTCAAGTTTTCTATGCTTATTCAGAGGAAACCCGCACGAATATGTTGGGGTTGTCCGATGAAACCGGCTTGGCGAATCTTCTGCTGAAGCAATACGAGGAGTCGTGGCTGACGGGCATTCTTACGGATCAAAGCCTTCTTGCCCTAAACAATGAGAATCCGCCGGATTCCACTTCCGCTACCGTGCGCACGGATTCGTTTCTTGCCTTGGCGGATAAGCTCAGGGAGTCGGGGAACTCCGACGTTATGGAGGAGTTGCTTGAACTGGGTGGTGGCTCCTTGACCGACGAATTGTTGATCGAGGGAGAGGTCGCCAATCGTTTGCTCGGAGATTTTACGACCTCGGTGTCGCTGGATGCCGCGATTCTCGTGGACGGGACGGACGCCTTAGCCAACCGCCTGTATCAAAACGTGTCAGTCCTCTACAGGGCTTTGGAAAACGATCTGTTGGTGGCGGGCGCAGCCTCCTTCATCGGAGCTCGCTCGATGACGCTTGGAAGCGGTGAATACTCTCTAGATAACTTGGTTCCGAGTGGTTCGGATTCACTTGTTTTCGGCGCAGTGGACAAACTTACCCTGCAAGGGGAGATCGGTTTTTCGGGCGAGGCGGGTGCAGGCAAGCGGATCGTATTGATGAGCGGCAACGAGCTTCAAGGCTCGAACGACCTGACCTTGGACGCCGCCACTAACGACTTGGTGCTTTCGGTGGCCGGAGACGTGGCGCTGGAAGGCACAACGGCGGAACTTCCCATATATCTGCGTGGGGCTCGTGAAGTAACCATCCATTCAACGAGGAACGTGCACCTGCAGAATACGGAGGTAAGCGCTTCTCAACTGGCTACGATCAGGGCGGCCAAGGAATTGTACGTCGACAACATGCGCTTCAACGCGGAGTTGCCAAAGGTCGTGATGGAGGCGACTACGATTCGGCTTTCGAACATCACTTTCCCCGCCGCCGCCGCAGTACAGTTGAACAGCCTCAAGGGAGCCATCGACGGCCGCTATCCGAATTTCGGTACCAACGTTTCCGCAGCCCAGCAATTGGGGCGTGTCAACTTCCTGCAGAACGTAAAGTCCGGCGTTAATCTCCTGCACGATCGCCCGAGCTTCGACTCATTCGGCGGGAATATCAACATCGGCAAGCTGAGGTAGGACTCACCCTTTTGGGTGTTGGCTTATTCGCTGCCAAAGCATTTCGGCAGTCAGTCCGTCAGCTACCTATTGAATCGCTTTCTCGCCAAGGTTCGCATGGCGTAGTTGTAGTGGCCCTTGTCCGCGGGTCTCAGGGGCGGCCGAGTTCCCAGCCCGTTCGTCCGCCGTGGGCGCGAATGTAGGTGGCGGCGTCGGAGTCCTCGTTGGCTACGTCTACAGGTGTAATGCCTTCCGGGCCGTAACGAGCGTTTATTTCGATACCAAGGGAAAGGGCTTTGCGAATGAGGGATTTCTTGCCTGAAAAGGCGGCTCCGTGCATGAAGGAGTACCCGTCCTTGGCCGGCAGGGTGGGGTCCGCCTTCCGTTCGAGAAGGAAATCTACCATGTCCTCGCGGCCAGCGACGGCGGCGAGGATGAGCGGTGTGGCCCCGAACCCGTCGCGGGCGTTTACGTCCTCGCCCTTGTCGAGGAATTCCTTGACCGCCTTGAAGTCGCCGAGGCCGGCGGCGACGTGGAAGGGATGATTCACTTTAACCCCGATTTGGCGGAGCATGTCGAAAATCGGCTTGTGTCCGCCAGCGGCCGCGAGCTCGGCGAGGCTGGTGCCGTGTTCGTCCTTGGCATGAGGATCGGCGGAGAGCGCGAGAAGAATTTCCAAGGTTTCCTTTTCGCCACGGAGGGAGGCAGTCATGCCGGGGGTTTCGCCCTCGTCGGTGCGTGCATTTACGTCGGCTCCGTTTTCAAGGAGTACTTCGAGCACCTGGCGGTTTCTGCCCCATGCTGCGCTGTGGAGTGGGGTGGAGTCGTGGCGACCTCGGGCATTGGGGTCGCCGCCTTTGCTTATGAGATATTCTACGATGGCGGCGTTTCCCTTGTAGGCGGCGTAGTGCATGGGGGAGTGCCCAAAGCGGTCCGGGGCGTTGATGAGGGCGCCTTCTTTGATGGAGGCTACCACTGCGGATGGAGTGTTTCGGCCGATGGCGAGGAACAGCTTGTCGTTGAAGCGGTCTATTATCTCCTGAGCCAGATGGCGCCCGAGGATTTGCCAACCGTTTGCCTTCTTGTCGCGAAGCTGGATAACTGCTTTGAGTTTGTCCAAACTGCCGGTGACCGTTATGCGTTCGCCCTCGTCGGTCAAGTCGAGGGTTTTGAGCAGGTCGAAGGTGAGTGGTCCGGCGTCTCGGATCGATCGGGATAGTGAACGGAGATTCACTTCGGCGGCTACGGGATGTTTGGCGAAGAGCTCGCGTCGATTCTTGTATAGCCGATTGATCGGACGACCCAAGGTAGCCTCCCTTCGGTACTCGGGAGTGCTGAGCCAGATGGCGTTTTTCTTGCGTGTGAGCCCCAGACCGTTGTAGGCGAGAAGTGAATCGAGAATGCCTCCGACGTTGGCTTGGGCGAGAAACTGGCCAAGGGAAAAGTCCGATTCGACCCCTATGCCCAAAAGCATGCCGGGACTGGGTAAAGCCGGAGGGCTTTCGGGTGCTCGAGATGGTTGCCCCTTGCGGAAGGATCCGAGGGCAAGGGCGAAGTGACCGGAGGGGGAGGCGAGGAGGTCGTCAACGGAATCTTGGAGAGCGGACATGGCGCTTCCTTTAGAATCCTCTCCTTCTTTCTTTTTGGGTGCAGCAGCTCCCAACAGTTGTGTGAGTATGGCGCCTGCGGTGGAACGCATGTCCTCGGGGTCGATTGACAGTCCCGCCACGACGGGAGCATCTCCCGGCAGGAGGTCGACAAGGTGCGCGGGGAGACCATTGGCCTCTTTCCCCTTTTTTGCCGGTTTGGCTTCGGGGTCTTCGATTTCAAGGATGAAGCGGCCGGGGTAAGATTTGATGCGAGCGGCCAGTTTGCGTTCCAAAATGGGTCCGATGGCGGGGAGCATCCCTTTCCATTGATCGGCGGGCCAGTAAAGGCGCGCGAGTTTGGCGAATCCCTCGCCTTTTACGTATAGATCGACGTCTCCCGACTTTTCGAGATGCTTGGCAAGCGGCTTAGGCAAGCTATCGGTCGGCTTTTCTAAAAGTGATTTAGCCACTTGCTCCACGCGGTCCGATGGATCAATCGGGTTTCCGGGTGATGGAGCCACGCCAACGAAGGCTATGACTTGACCCTTGATTGCGAGACCGATTGACTTCCCCGTGGCGACATAGACGACGAACCCTTTGTCCTTGCGCATCCTCAAATTGGCCTTCTTCGCGATGGAGGCGAGACTGGAAGCGACCTTTTTCTTGTCTTTGGCTAAAAATAATGCGCCGAATGCAAGGGCGTCGTCCTTGGTATGCCCGCCGCGTAGAAAAAGACGAGCGGGCACCTTCAGGTTTAGGCCTGTGGCATTGGGGTCTTCGAGAATGGGCGCGATCTCGGGCAGAACTTTTTTGGCCCATTTCAGGATGGGTTTCCACTCGGTGGTGTTTGCGTAATCCGATTTTTCGAGGATGTTCCCTAGACGGACGGAGGCCACTACGTAGGCGTCCTCGGGGATCCACTTGGCCGTGCCTTGCAGGGCGGCGACAGCGTGCGAGCAGGAGAAGACCAAGGCGAGGGCCACCCACAAAGGCTTGGTTTTGGATGTTTGAATTTTGGCGTCGTATTTTTTGTGCATGAGATTTCTAACTCTTCAATTTAACCGGCGTTGCGGTGGGGTCAAATTTTCTTTCGAGGTTGCGTTTTCGTTTTTGGGAGGAAAAGAACGAAAGGATGTTCACGGGTATCGTTGAAGACATGGGCGTCGTTGCTTCCTTTGCCGAGGAAGAGGAAGCTTGGCGTCTCGTGCTTGAATTACCCTTTGTCGATGGTGGGGGATTGAAGCCCGGCGATAGCTTGGCGATCGACGGCTGTTGCCTGACGGTTACGGAATTGAGTGGAAATAATGCCTGTTTCGATCTACTGGAAGAGACCCTCTCGCGAACTACTTTCGGTAGACTTGCCGCAGGCGACAAGGTGAATCTTGAACGTTCCTTGGCTGCGGATGGGCGCCTGGGCGGGCATTTTGTTACCGGGCACGTCGACGCCACGGGCGAGGTGAAGGTCTTTGAGGAAAGAGGAAAGAATATTTACCTTCAGGTTCTCGTGCCTGAAGAGTTTTCGCACTTATTGGCGGACAAGGGAAGCATAGCGGTGGACGGATGTTCGCTCACTGTTTGTGACGTAGCGGAAGATCTGTTTGCCGTTTGGCTGATCCCGCACACGCTTTCCCTGACTTCGCTCGAGTCATGCAAGTCGGGCGATCTCGTGAACTTGGAGTTCGATCTTCTGGCCAAGTACGTGGATCGAATATCGAAGCGAAGATGACGGGTAGTGAAGCAGGGGCGATGACAATGGACTTGGCGGATGGCACGAGGGCGGTGCTTGAAGAGTTGAAGCGCCAACGTGAGGAGGGGGTGGACGCGGTCTACTTGGAGCAAGAAACGATAGACGATTTGCGGACGGCTTTGGGGGCGATGGAGACCAAAGTTTCTTCCGCCGTAGTTCCGGAGCCCAAGCCAGAACCCAAGCTGGAACCGAAACCGGAACCGAGGCCTACACCGAAACCTGCCATTGAAGAGCCGGTTCCGAGTAATCCAGCGCCTCCGGTCGAAGTGGCTGAAGTGAAACCGAAGCCAATTGCAAAACCCGTTCGAAAAGCGGAGTCCGCGGGACCCTCCGTGTTGCCTCCTCCACCCGAGGTGAGCTTACCGGAGGGAGACCCGGATAGTCGCATGTCCTGGCTTCGCGACTTGGTGTTGGCTTGCCCCACCTGCAACGCCAACCTGAATCCGGGAGCCAAGGTTGTTTTTGGGGTAGGCAATCCGGATGCCGATGTCTTTTTTTGCGGGGAAGCTCCGGGTAATGACGAGGAGATGAAAGGGGAACCCTTTGTCGGAGCAGCCGGACAATTGCTGGACAAGATAATTTCCGCGACGGGCTTGACCCGCGACGGGGTCTATATCGGCAACGTTATGAATTGGCGGCCACAGCACGATCAAGCCTTTGGAAATCGGCCACCCACGGAGGAGGAAACGGATTTTTGCCTTCCCTATCTCAAGGCCCAGTTGGAAGTTGTGCAACCAAAGGTGATCGTGGTGCTCGGGCGTACTGCAGCCAATGCACTGATTCAACCTGATCCCAATGCCAAGATGGTGGATGTTCGAGGTCGATGGTGGGAATTCGATGGAGTTCCCGTTTTGGTGACTTATCATCCGTCCTACCTCCTTCACAATCCCAGTTTGATTGGCAAACGCCGAGTGTGGGAGGATTTCTTGCTCGTGATGGAACGTTTGGAAATGCCAATTTCCAATAAGCAACGAGGTTTTTTCCAGTAAGAAGGCATTTGTCGTGATGAAGGTGCTACTCGTGTTGGCAGGGGAACCGCCTGACGAATCCCTTCTTGATTGGCGAGCTGAGACCGCCGACTTCGTCATTGCCGTCGACGGCGGGATGAACGCCTTGATCCATGCCGGGATTCAGCCCGATTTGCTGGTGGGGGATTTCGATTCCTTTGATCCTTCGACTTCAGGTTCCGTTTCCTGCAAAGTCATTCGCGAGGAGGATCAGGATTCGACGGATTTGGAGAAAGCCCTTCGTCACTTGCCCGGAGATGAAGCGCCCGATGAAATCGTTCTTCTCGGTGCCACGGGCGGACGATCCGATCATTTCTTGACCAACCTTTTGGTGGCTTCCTCCTTACCGGAGGCAAGCAAGGTCGCTCTCGATGCCACTGATGAAATTATTCAACGGGCAACGCCGGCGTGTTCGGTTTCACTAATCGGGATGAGTGGTAAAACGGTCAGTCTCTTGCCCCTGAGCAGTTGTGAGGGAGTCGCTACGGAAGGTTTGCGCTGGGAGCTTACGGATGTTGCGATGGGACCCGGTATCCTGCTCGGGCAAAGCAACGAAGCGGTTTCCGAAAAAGTCTCCGTCAGTCTTCGAGTGGGCAACCTGTTCGTGATTACGCCTAAAAATTAGCCGAGTCGAGGATCGGCCCGATGACCTCCCTCACTCGGGCTCGGCCACTCGGTAGAGGAATTTCTTTCCGCGTAGAATGATGGAGTCGCCGACGATGGCGGCCGAGGCGTTGAAGGAGTCTTCGAGCGGGTTGAGGGAGAGTGTTTCGGGGTTTTCATCAGCGGACAGAACGAGGGTGGCGCCTTGCTGGTCGGTCAGGTAGATGCGACCTGCGGCGGCCACGGGCGATGCGTACAGGTTGAGGATTCCGGGTAGCCGAAAGGGCCCGCTCGGCTCTTCTCCCGTTTTACCTTCGAGACGAGTGAGAATCGCTTGGTAGTGGCGAAGGAAGTACAGATGTTTTTGATAATAGAGAGGGGAGGGTACGTAAGGTGTGCGGCGTCGAAGATTCCAGAGCGCGTGATCGGTGCCGGCGAGATCGCCTTTCGCTCCCTTCAGGCTGAGGGCGAGCATGGATTGGATTTCGTAGCTGCTCCCGGCGTAGAGGATGCCTTCCGCATGCACGGGGGTGGCTACGACGTTGTTGGACAATCCGCTACAATGCCAGACGATCTCGCCCGTGGCCAGATCGTAGCCACGAATGGCTGAGGTTCCGCTGACGATGGCCTGGTGCTTACCGTCCACCTTGGCGATAATCGGGGAGGCCCATGAGGTGGGCTCGTCACGAGCTTGCCGCCAGCGTTCCTTGCCCGTGTGCTTGTTCAACGCGACAACGAAGGAATCGCCCTCGTGGTCCCAGTTTACGATTAGGGTGTCGCCGAAAAGGGCGGGGGATGTGCCTTCCCCGTGACCGTGCTTGACAAGCATGTCTCCCAAATCCTTTTCCCAAAGAACGGTGCCGTTGTAGTCGAGAGCATAGAGGCCGCTGGAGCCGAAAAACGCATAGACGCTGTCTCCGTCGGTGACGGGCGAGTGTGAGGCCCAGGTGGCGGATTCGTGGGTGCTCTGGTGAGGCTGGGCGTCACGCACGGTTTTTTGCCAAAGGACGGAACCGTCTTGCAAATCCAGACACACCACTAGAAATCGTAGTTTGCGTTTGGGATCCAAGTTATTGTGGGCGCCTTTGGGTTGCTCGGGAACGGGAAGGGCTTTCCCGTGGGCCGAGGTTCCCGTAAGGAATATTCGATCTCCCCATATCACGGGTGTCGAGTGACCATAGCAGGGCAGAGACGTCTTCCAGCGAATGTTTTTTGTTTCGTTCCAGTCTACGGGCGGATCACCATGAGGAGCTTCGCCCGTGGCGAGGGGGCCACGCCATTGTGGCCAATGGGAAAGGGCAGTGGCACCAGACTTTGCGGCTTCGTCTTCAACAGTCCCTTGATCTTCCGAAGCAAGTTTTTCGAGAGCGTGGGGGGAATCCTTGCTGTTGACGCAAGCCGCACAGGTCAAAAAAGAAGCGAACAGGATGCCGAGGGCAAACTTCATCGCCGAACGTCTAGGCATACGAGGTCGCCCCGAGAGTTACGAACGTACAGGTGTCCGTTGGCTAAGACGGGACTCGTCCAGCAGCGCCCGCCGATGACCTGTTCGCGAATGATCGGCTTGAATCCTTTGGGCGAGACCGGAGCGATCGCCAGTTCGCCGCGCTGCCCGAGAGCGATGATGCGGTTGCCCGCAACGATGAGGGAACCCACCTGAAGGTTGCTATTATCGCGCCATTTCTCCTCCCCGGTAGAGAACTTGACGCAGACCAAGTCTTTTGGTCCGGCCATGTGGACGTTGCCATCGAAACCGTAGAGATAGTCGCCCACGGGGATGGCGTTGTTCATGTGGGTGGAAAGAGTTTTCTTTTCGTATATCTTGTTCAGGGCGTTTCCTTGAAATTGAAACAGGATGCAACCTCGACGGTAGCCCGTAGAGATGAAAATTTTGTCTCCGCGGACAAGAGGTGTAGTCGAGTTGGTGCGGTAACTGGTTTCCCATTTTTCGAAGGCGACGGTGGTGCCGTCCTTGGCATCGAGTATGACGAGTCCGTCGGTCTTGAGAGTGGCGATCCAGGTCTTGCCCTCGAGAGGGAAAGCTACCGGACTACCGTAGGCATGACGATACTTCTTGCTCCTCCAAACTTCTTTTCCCGAATTCTTTTTCAAGGCGAAGGTGTAGTCGGCTTCGATGATCAGAAGGTCATCGAGCACATAGGGAGAACCCGCAAAACCCCACTCCGGTGGTTTTTTCATACCAGCTGCGGTCATCATGTTCTTACTCCAAAGCAGGGTTCCCTTGGCGGCGAGATATGCGTTGAGGCGCCCATCTTTGCTGATTGAATAAACCGTTTCTCCGTCCACCGTGGGTGTGGCGCAGGGTCCACCTTCGTGCAGGTAGTCTACAAGCTGAGCCTCGTAGGAGTCGCTCCACAGTTCTTTGCCAGTGACTGCATCCAGACACCAAACCGTTTCCTTGCCGTCTTGCTTGATGCCGTCGTGTCCCATGGTGAAAAGTCGACCATCCGCCACCGATAACGCGGAGAAGCCGAGACCGACTTTCGCCTTCCATGCAACCTTTTCGAGGTTGGCCTGCCAGTCTGCCTCGTTCGAAACACCCGTGCCGTTAGGACCGAGCCAACGCGGCCAGTCGGCTGCCGAGAGTAAGGAAATGGAGAGGGGAAGAAGTAAAAGAAGTTTTTTCATGAGATTAGTTGGCTAGGCAAGTTCTTGGTGTTTTCGGAAGGAATGCCGAAATCCTTTGGATAAATCAATTCCTACCACGAGGAAAGAGTTGACGATGTTGCCGATCTTGAAGAGGGCAAGAGAAAGAATGCTCTTTTCTTTGTGGTCATTGGTGAGGTTGCGAGATAGTTGAAAGCGAATGATTCGTATTGTGGACGATGCCGAGGGATCGGTTTTGGCACCCGAGGGCTGGGACTTGGAGGCGTTGGCGGCCGAGGTTTTTGGCCCGAGCGGGGTGTTGCCGGTTGGCATGGAGATGGAGCATCGTCCGGAGCAGGCAGCCATGGCGTTGGCTGTGGGGCGTGCTTTTGGTGAAGGTGAGAGTTTGCTTTTCGAGGCAGGTACGGGCGTGGGCAAGAGCTTGGCCTACTTGGCCCCGGGTGTGGTTCATGCGGTGACGACTAATCGCCCGTTCGTTGTGGCTACCAATACCATCAGCTTGCAGGAGCAATTGCTGAACAACGACATACCGATGTTGCGCAAGGTTTTTGAGAAATCTCCACGGTTGGCGGAGTTCGCCGATTTTCGAAGCGCGTTGCTTGTAGGTAAGGCCAACTACCTTTGCGACAACCGCTTGGAGGCGGCAATGAGGGGGCAGACGGATTTGTTCGAGACCTCTCAGAGGGCCGAACTGGAACGAATTCGAGAATGGGCGACCGATGGGCCCAAGGAGGGCATTCGACAGGAATTGTCGCCATCGCCGAAGTTCGATGTGTGGGATGCGGTTAACGCTGATTCCTCTGTATGTTCGAACAAACGATGCTCTCCTGAGACATGCTGCTACCGGCGGGCTCGGTCACGAGTGGACAAAGCCCACTTGCTAGTAGTCAACCACAGCTTACTCTTTGCCTTGGTCGGAGCGGGCGCAGCTCCCGGGGGTGATGTTCCCGGCGTGTTGTTCCCCAACGATTTTGTTGTTTTCGACGAGGGACATGAGACCCCTGCGGTGGCGAGCGATCATTTGGGTTTGGGGATTAGTTCTTGGGCGATGTCGATGGTCTTGAGGAGGCTCTACAACCCCGCGAAGAGGAAAGGTCTGTTAAGCCGAATCGGTGACAAGAACGACTTTGAACTGGTGGAGAACTCTAAATTGGCCTGTGAAGATTTCTTCAACCACGTGCACGTCAGCCTTCTGCAGACACGGGATGTTCGTCGATTGGTGGAACCGGGAACCTTGCCCACCGATTTGTTTCCTCCCTTGAGCCGTCTTTTGTATCGGTTGAAGGCTTTGGCGGAGGAGGCGGAGGACGAAGTCCTGCGAACCGATCTGAAGGACAACGACAAACGTCTTCGCGGATACTTGGACGGCATTTCCCAGATTGTCGATTTAAAGGATCCCGAAAGTGTTTATTGGGTGGAGCGTTCGGGAAAGATGCGCCCCATCATTCACTTGCGAAGCGCTCCCATCGATGTGGCCAAAGCCTTGCGCGAAGCCTTGTTTGATCGAGGAACCTCGGTGCTCATGACCAGCGCCACCTTAACGCGCGGCGGCAAGGCGGATCACTTTCGGAGAGCCGTTGGAGCGGATCACGCCATGGAAGGAATCGTAGCTTCCCCCTTCGACTATGAGAAGAACGTTACCATACGTATTGCCGTCGATTGCCCCGAGCCCATGGGGAAGGATCGTCTGCCCTACCTAAATTACCTAGTCGAGTCCATCCACGCCTCTGCCGCTCAAATCCAAGGAGGCACTCTTTCGCTGTTCACAAACTATGCCGACTTGCGCCACTGCTATGACATGCTGCGCCCTCGTTGGCAAAAGTTGGGGCGCTCTATTTACGCTCAGGGTGAGGGCTATTCGCGTTCCGAATTGCGAGAACGCATGCTGGACGAGGGCGATGTCCTACTCCTCGGTGCAGAGAGTTTTTGGAAGGGTTTCGACGCACCCGGCCCGTCTCTTTCGCAAATTATTTTAACGCGATTACCTTTTGAAAACCCCGGCCATCCCATTCTCGAAGCAAAGGCCGAATTCTTGGAGAAAGAGGGGAGAAGCCCGTTTCGGGAAATGACCTTGCCTACTGCGATAATGCGATTTCGTCAGGGTTTGGGTCGCCTCGTGCGCAGACATGACGACCATGGCGAGATATTGATTCTTGATTCTCGGATTGTACGCAAAGGCTACGGAAAGGAGTTTTTGGCCGAGATGGCCAAGAGGGATTACGAGGTGTTTCGCCTTTCAGAGCACCGTCAAGATTAGTATGAATATGGCTAAGTTTCTCCTTTTTTTGAAGTGGCTGTTTTTCTTTGAGATTTGACAACTGCACCGGACTGGTTTGCTTTGAACCTTTCTCAAATGCCCTTACCATTTTTAGCTTTATAAGATGAATATCGTATCTTTCGGTCATTCCGACGTAGGATTTGTTCGTGAGTCGAACGAGGACTCATACCTCCTCGACGACGAATGCGGGCTCTATGTGGTTGCCGATGGGGTTGGCGGTTTGCCGCACGGTGCCCTTGCTAGTCGATTGGCCGTACAATTCTTTCGAGCGATGATTAGGGACAACCAAGACTGTTCAACTGAGGAAGAACTGCGCGAAATCGTTCACGCGGTGCATCGCAACATTATTGAAAGTGGAGGGCTCGTCGGCGGAGATAACGGCATAGGTACAACTTTTTCAGCCATCCGGGTATTGCCTGACAAATTCATGCTGGCCCATGTTGGCGATTCTTCGGTCTTCCACAAAAACGGGCAAGGGTTTAAGCACATATCTACTAGCCATACCTTGGGCAATGAATTGATTGAGAAACATGGGCCCGACGCCATGAACGACATGCCCGATCACTATATGCACACCCTCACCCGTTGCATGGGGCAAGATATCGACTTTGCTGTCGACGTGGCCACTTTCCCTATCAAGCCGGGTGATGGCGTTCTGATTTGTTCGGATGGCGTAACCAACATGGTGGACGAGGACATCATCGAATCCGTCATGAAAGAACATGAACCTAGGGATTTTGTTCCTGCGCTCATTGATTTGGCCAACCAAAATGGTGGCGTGGATAATTCGACCATCGTTTCCTTTTTCGTTAACTGACGAAATCTCGGATAGGTCATGGATGAGCGAGTGGAACTTTTCCGCCGCAAATTAGAAGGTGATC
>CALBIN010000236.1 GCA_937893275.1 uncultured Opitutia bacterium
CGCTACTTCCTTGACCTGGAGCTTTGGGGACATGTTGTAATGGATCAAGCCAAGTCCGCCGCTAAGGGCCATTGCTATGGCCATGTCTGCCTCGGTTACGGTGTCCATGTCCGAGGAAAGGATTGGCATTCCGAGGTTTACTGATTCCGAGAGCTTGGTCTCGAGGTTGACATCCCGAGGGAGAACCTCGGAGTAGCGAGTAGCCAGCGTGATGTCGTCAAATGTCACTCCTGAAGGAAGACTTTGACGGAAAAACTCGTCTGGCGGCAAAAAAAACTCCTCGTCCATGATCATTTAAAGTGTTGGAAAGGCTTGAAGCTTATGCCTCATGCGTTCTTATGTCACAAGGACAAATAATGATCGATAGCTTTGAAGTTAAGCCTCTGCGGCGCAATTTCCGTGAACCTTTTGCTACGGCAACGGGAACGTGGCGTATCCGCGAAAGTATGGTTGCTCGTGTGAAATACATGGATGGGCATGTTGGTTTTGGCGAAGTTGCCCCTACGCCTGGCTTTCGCGGAGAGACGTTTTCTGATGCCCATCGTTTTCTTTCCCTCTGGGAACCTCAAATGGAAATCCCCGACCATTTACCTCTTTGTCGTGCGGCGTTAGGTTGTGCCGGTTCCAGCTTATGGAGGACTAAGACTGCTTTCCCGAAGATCAAGACTGCAGCCTTACTTCGCTCTCCCGAGGAGACGAACTTACCTTTGAACAATGTCTTGAAGGCAAAGATAGGGGTCGGCGAGCTAAGTTCGGAAATCGCAACTATCGAGAATCTCCTAACTCATCTTCCTGCGGGAAGCCGTCTTCGACTTGATGCGAACGGTTCTCTGTCCCGAACTGAAGCGAAAGCTTGGCTAGATACCTTTGAAGGTTGTTCCCAAATCGAATTTCTCGAACAGCCTTTAGCTGTTACCGATAGAAACGGGCTCATGGGTTTGGCCGAGAGCAATTCGTTGGCTTTGGCTTTGGACGAATCGTTGCTCGATGTCCAGATAGCCGAGGCATTCCTTGCCGACGGATGGCCGGGTTACTTTGTATTCAAGCCCACTCTTTGTCAGGACTGGCGGGCGATGGAAACCTTTTTGCGAAATGAGCCAACCCGGTGTGTGGTCTCCTCGGTATTCGAAAGCCCATTTGGTTTCGAAGCAGTACTACGCGTAGCCTCTCTGGTCGAAACGGTCGCCGGCATTGGAGTAAACACCTTCTTTGTAGAAGACGATTTCTCTTTGCATACTATGGATGTGGTGCTTCATCCGGGAGAAGTTGACATTCCGCAATTGGAAGAACTATGGCGGAGCATATAGAGATTCCATCAGGAGCTCTTCTTGGCAATTGGATCCAAAACCAAGAGCCAGTCGAGCCTTCCGGTTCGGCCGCTTTTTGTATGGAAGCGCTGAGCAAACTTATAAATGGCGATGATGTCTGGCTTCATAATCCCGAAAGGAAGCATTCGGTCTTGGATTCTCGACCACAAAACTCAGCCTCTATTTTTGTAGCCACCGGTGGAACATCCGGGATGCCTCGTTTTGCAAGGCACACTTGGGGCACCATGTCGGCTGCAGTCGCTGGCCTTCAAGGCGTATTAGATAATGAACCCATTTACTCTTGGTGTTGCTTGCCAATCTGGCACGTTGCTGGATGGATGCAGGTCGTACGGGCTATTCAAACGAATGGAGATGTTGCTTTCGGGGATTATCGTGATCTTACCGACCCACAAAAAGACATCAACTTGACGGGGCGCCTTATATCTCTAGTTCCTACCCAACTTCACCGGTTGATTTTTTCTGATCTTGCTGTTTCTCGTTTGAGGGAAAGCCGGTTGATTCTTCTTGGCGGAGCTCCTTTGCGGGAAGAATTAGCTGAGGTGGTTAGGTCAGTTGGCCTTCCCGTTGCCCCGACTTACGGCATGACGGAGTCTGCAGGTGCAGTAACCCTGCTTGCCTCGGACCGTTTTCTTGCCGGTGAAAACAGTGTGGGCAAAGTTCTCCCTCATACGAACCTTCGCCTCGATGAAGAAACGGGAACTCTCTCCATTCGTGCCAAAAGCATGTGTCTCGGTTACGAAAGCCTCGACTTTTCTTCGGGCGAGTGGTTTGACACTTCTGATCTTGCGGAACAAACTCCCGAAGGGGATTGGCGGATTTTGGGCCGTCTTGATCGCATCGTGAACACTGGGGGTGAAAAAGTGAATCCCGTTGAGGTAGAGAATGCTGTGATAGAAACTACACTTGCTGCGGACTGTCTTGCTATGGGGATTCCTGATCCGGACTGGGGAGAGCGGTTAGTCGCGTTTTGCACCCCTTCAACTACCGATGTTATTCGTTTGGAAAAAGTTCTTCAGAGCAAACTGACGGGTGCAGCGATTCCTAAACTGATTGTTCCTGTCGATGAATTGCCTATCAACGAGATGGGTAAACCCGATCTGCTGAAGGCTCGTGCAGTATTAGAGCAAAAAGACTAAACTTTTTCTACGATTTTATCGGCCAAACCGTATTCGATGGCTTCCTGAGCGTTCAGATAAAAGTCACGATCAGTATCCAATTGGATTTTTTCCAACGGTTGCCCGGAGGATTTGCTGAGGATGCCGTTCAACTCCTCTCGCAACTTTTCCATTTCCTCGGCTTGGATGTTAATGTCTACGGCTGCAGCCCACATCCTACCCGAAATCAGAGGTTGATGGATGAGTACGCGGGAATGAGGGTATAAAAGGCGCTGCCCCGGAGATGCTCCGCACAAGAGGATCGAGCCCATGCTTGCCGCCATTCCCGTAACTACGACCGTGATAGACGAGCTGATGAGTTGCATCGTGTCGTAAACGGCCATTCCAGCTGTGATGGAACCTCCTGGAGTGTTAATATAGAAAGTGATATCTTTACCAGGATCGGATGCCTCGAGAAAAAGAAATTTTTCAGTGACGTCTCGGGCGGACCGATCACTTACTTCTCCCCAAAGGAAGACTTTTCGCTCTTCAAGAAATTTCTTCTGTATGATTTCAGAGACGGAGTCGGTTTTTTTATCTTTGTCGTTGCTCATTGATGTGGGATATTGTCATTAAAATTCATTGATGTGAAGTCGTTTTCTCGATCATAGATATTCGCCGGGCGTGGCGACCACCTTCGAAAGTGCCGTTAATCCACTCTCGCACTATTTTCACCGCCAACTCTTCGGTGATTTGGCGTTCGCCAAGTGATAGCATGTTTGCGTCGTTGTGTTGCTTTGCGAGACGAGCGGTTTCTTCGGACCAGCAAAGGGCGCAGCGAATGCCCTCCACCTTGTTGGCGGCCATTGCTTCACCGTTGCCGCTGCCACCTAATACGACTCCCAAGTCTGCGAGACTTTTGCCCACGGCCTCGGCTGCCGGACGAACGAAATCCGGGTAATCGACCGATTCCTCGGAGAAAGTTCCAAAGTCCTTTACTTCGTGGCCTTCGGCAAGCAGGTAAACTTTAATGGCTTCTTTGTATTTAAAACCTGCGTGATCGCAGCCAAGCGCGAAACTGTATTTTGTTGATACACTCATCTTATCAAGAGCAGGCGAGCAAAAGACGGTTTAGGCTAGTGACAAGGGAAAAGAGAAAATATTTTTCAAATCAGGCCTAATTCCATCTTCCCTGTCTCTGACATGAGATCTTGAGTCCAAGGCGGATCCCAAACTATTTCCACATTCGCTTCGTCGATTCCCGAAAGCTTGATGACTTTACCTTTGCAGTCCTCTGCAATGACAGGCCCCATCCCGCATCCCGGAGCAGTGAGAGTCATGTCGATATTCGCTACTCTCTTTCCTTCCTCCTCGTCAATGTTGATTTTATAAATTAGGCCGAGATCCACTACGTTTACAGGTATTTCGGGGTCGAAGACGGATCGAAGAGCATCGCGAATACTATCCACATCGGCGGGCCCGGCGTTGTCGCAATCTTCCTCTGGCCCTTGAGAGTCATCTTCGCCCAGCGAATCAGCGTCTGCTGCAGAGATGCGATACATGCCGTTGAGCGTCATCACTGTGAAGTTCCCGCCAAGCCTGTGCGTTATGGTGACCTTTGCTCCTTTATCTAATGTGTAGGGGTCGCCGTGCGGGATTAACGTGGCCTGCACGTTTCTCGTGAGTTCTCTTTCTTCGTGATGTGTGGACATGAAAGGTATTAACGGGAAAATTTCCCCTTTAAATGTTCGCGAAGCAAATCGGCAAGTTCTTCGTTCTTCAGCCGTTTTAGCACTTCATCGAGAAAGCCGTTAACAAGAAGTTCTTCGGCTGATGCTTTTGAGATGCCTCGGCTGAGGAGATAAAAAAGTTGTTCCTCATCAATTTCACCAATGGTTGATCCATGACTGCACTTTACTTCGTTGGCCAAGATTTCTAATCCAGGCAAGGAGTCGGCTTCTGCTTCAGGACTTAGAAGCAGGTTGCGGTTCGTTTGGTATGCATCGGTTTGTTGTGCTTGTGCCTCAACCTTGATTATACCGGAGAAAACCGCTTTGGACTGATCCAAAAGCGCGTTTTTGTAGAGAAGGTCTGAACGACCGTTTGGAGCGAGGTGGAGCTGTCTCGTTCGTTGATCGAAAAGTTGTGTCCCTTTGCCTACACTTAAGCCGAGTAAATCGATTTCGGCACCTTCCTCGGCGGCAATGGCCAAGTTCTCGAATCGGCTTTGGGCAGAACCTAAGTGGAGAGAGCAACAACGAACACCGGCATCACGACACGCTTGCTTTGTGTCCAGTTGGTAAAAAGATGAATTCCGGTTGAGATCTTGTACTAGAATGCGAGTGGCCTTTGCATTGGAGTTTGCCACGACGTTTGCGGCAGAGCACACCACGGATGCGTCTTGATTGTTTGGTGAGATAAACGTCTCCACAAGAGTAGCGTTGGCACCTTCCTCCAAAATCATGATCGTCCTGTAAAACCTGACTCGACCATCCGGCGGGGCAAGGTGACGAACCATGATTGGCTTTTCGAGGGTAACTCCCTTTGGCACATGCAATACGATGCCGTGTCCCGAGAAAGCTTGTGCGAGGAAATGTACTTTGTCTGCTCCGAGATTCGGTCCTTTCAGGTTGGAAAGACCTTCCAGGACGGTCGGGTTGTTTAGAAGTACCTCGCTGAAGAGGCCCAAAGTGACACCCTTCTCTTTGAGGTCTTCTTCCGATGAATCAATTACCGAAGTTGACTCGTCATTCGTTCCACTTGGAGGAGCAAAAGCGGAAAGGGAAAGGCGGGCTTGTGGCGAGAAGCGCCACCTTTCGTCCTTATGTACGGGGGAGGTGTGTGCTCGATAATATTCCCAGGATTCCTTTCGGAAATCTGCCATCCAGCCGGGTTCCCATGAGCGTTCTTCGGCGAAAGCCCGAAAAAGACTTTCGTCGGCAAAGGAATCCACCGACTCGGTATTGACCGACGATCCGTTGTCCAGTGAGTTCATTATTCGTCGATGGATGGTTCAGCCAACAGAACCTTCCATCTCCATGTCAATGAGCCTTTTGAGCTCGACGCTGTACTCCATAGGGAATTCTCGAATCAAGTCATTTACGAAACCGTTTACGCTTAGGCTCACGGCTTCCGCCTCAGTCAGTCCTCTCTGTCGCATGTAGAAAATTTGCTCAGCGTTCAATTTAGAGACGCTTGCCTCGTGTTGCACTGCATTGCCGTTGCCACGGACCGTAATGGCAGGGTAGGTGTCCGTTCGGCTGTTTGCGTTGATCAGCAGGGCGTCACATTCGGTGTTGTTACGACAATTGCTCAGATGTCCGGGTATTTGTACGAGTCCACGATAAGACGAACGGCCTTTGCCGATCGAAATTGATTTTGCGATGATGTTACTTGTGGTCTCGTCGGCCGCATGGACCATTTTGGCCCCCGTATCTTGATGCTGTCCATCATTGGCGAGAGCAATGGACAGAACTTCTCCCCTTGCCTTGCGACCCTTCAAAATGACACCCGGGTACTTCATTGTGAGGCGCGAACCGATGTTGCAGTCTATCCAGCGCACTTCGGATTCCTCGTGGGCCATCGCTCGTTTTGTTACTAAGTTGAAAACGTTATTCGACCAATTCTGAACAGTGATATACTGGATCTTGGCTCCCCGCATGGCCACCAGTTCCACAACAGCGCTATGTAGAGTAGCGGTCTCGAACTTAGGTGCCGTACAACCCTCCATGTACGTGAGTTCCGCACCTTCGTCGGCGATGATCAGCGTGCGCTCAAACTGGCCGAAGTTTTCAGCATTTATTCTAAAGTAAGCCTGTAACGGTTGGGCAAGCTTAACTCCGGGCGGTACATAAATAAAACTACCGCCACTGAAAACTGCTGAATTTAGTGCGGAAAACTTATTGTCCGATGCGGGGATCACCTTGCCAAACCATTTGCGAAAAATTTCAGGGTGATCCTTCAGTCCGTCTGAGGAACCGACAAAGATAACGCCTTCTTTTTCCAGTTCGACTTTCATTCGAGAGTAGGCGGCTTCGCTATCAAACTGAGCCTCTACTCCCGCAAGGAATTTTCTTTCCTGCTCGGGAATACCGAGTCTCTCGAAGGTTTCTTTTACATCGTCGGGAACATCTTCCCATGTGCGGCTTGGCTTTTGACCTTTGGCTAGGTAATAGCGAATTTTGTCGAAATGTATATTTTCTAAATCTTTTGTTGCCCAGTGTGTAGGCATTGGTTTGCGATAGAAGGTCTTTAAGGCCTTGAGCCTGTAGTCTCGTACCCATTCGTCTTCCCCTTTGACCTCTGAAATGTATTGGACGACTTCTTCACGCAAGCCGACCCCCGCATCATATTGGTAGTCCGTTTCATAGCGGAAGTTGCCCTTGTCACGATCTATGTCGATTTGAGTCGGCTGTATCATAGGGGAATTTATCGGTGTTTTAGGCGACGAGTTCTTCGCGAACCCAATCGTAGCCTTTTGCTTCTAGTTCCAACGCTAGTTCCTTGCCGCCCGTTAGCGCAATGCCGCCCTCCCACATCACATGTACTTTATCAGGGATAATGTATTCGAGCAATCTCTGGTAGTGAGTGATGACTAGTATGCCTCGGTCGGGGTTGCGCATTTGGTTGACGCCTTTTGCGACGATTTTGAGGGCGTCGATGTCAAGACCGCTGTCGGTTTCGTCCAATATGCAATATTTGGGCTTGAGCATGGCCATTTGTAGGATTTCGCAACGTTTTTTCTCTCCACCCGAGAAACCTTCGTTTACAGAACGTGAGGTGAACTTTCTATCAATGCCTAGTTCGTCCATGCAGCCATATAAATCCTTGTAATAACCGACTGCGTCGATTGTTTCGTTTTCAGCCAAACGTCCCTGAAGTGCAGCTCTTATAAAGTTGGCGATGCTTACACCGGGAACTTCGAGTGGGTATTGGAAAGCAAGGAAAAGGCCCAAACGAGAAATTGCATCCGGTTTCATGCCCAGTATCTCCTCCCCGTCAAGTATGGCAGATCCGCTGGTTACCTCGTAGTCTTCGTGACCTGCGAGAACTTTAGAAAGCGTACTTTTCCCGCTCCCATTGGGTCCCATGATTGCGTGTACTTCACCCTTTGGGATAGTGAGGTTTAATCCTCGCAAGATTTCCTTATCTTCGATCTGGGCACGAAGATCTTTGATTTCCAAATAGTTCACTAATTTATATATGGTTTGGGGAAATAAAGTTACGAAACTGTAATTGTTTCAGGTCCCCGTCCAAGGAACGATAGTTCTATGGTGTCGGCGGTGAATCCATCGGGTAGAAATTGCTCGATGGCAGAAAGTCTTTTATCATCCAAGGATACATCGTATACTTGTCCAGTATCGCGGCAATGGAAGTGGGCGTGGGGAGTCCTGTTTGGGCAGAAACGGGTCGGAGCACGATCTAGATGGACTTGTTTTACTAATTCGCATTCGACCAACGTGTCCAAGCAATTGTAGATAGTGGCTAAAGAAATGCTCGGAAGTTTTTCACGAACGCGGAGATGAATGTCGTCAGCGGTGGGATGATCACGTTTTTCGAGTATAACTCCGTAAACGCAGGTGCGTTGACGAGTCGGACGAAGATTACGGGATTTTAAAGCGTGCTTCAGCCTATTGCGTTCTGGCTCAGGGAGAGAAGTTTTCATTTCCTCTTTCTTAACGATACTGAGACTCGTTCGCAAGAAATAAATGGAATTATTCTAATCTACTCCTGCAATGATAACAGTGGGTGTCAGAAATCTACGCCGCAAGAGCGGTTTGACTTCAATAGTCGGTAAAGGTGAAAAGTCCCCACAAAAAAGTGGTTTTGTTACCGCTGAAGTCCCGACGATACCATAATTCGTCGGATTGCAACCGGAGAGTACCAGTTTCAATGGGAGCAAACGAATCTGGGGAGTGAGTAAACACACCAGCTACATTAACGTTTTTTGATAAGTACTTTTTGGCTTGGGGAAACATGCTGCACCCAGAAAAACCAATTCCCGAAATCGTCAAAGTGAGAACGATGGCAATCTGTTTGGTTTTTCGTTTAAATGACTTCATTAATTGTACGAATGGAAGCATTTGAACATTGGTAAGTCAACTGGCAAAAGCTTCAAAAGTTCCTTCGCTTTCCTTCGTTGCTACTCAAGATGTTTCTGTTGGAATGAGATTTCTTCCTTCTGGAATATGCTTGGTTTAGAAGTTCGGCGTTGTACCTCCGGCGAGCATTCATATTGTAGCATTTTATCTTCAATAATTTATGAGCAAAGGAAATTCTAAAATGGAGGAAATTGTGGCGTTGTGCAAACGCCGTGGTTTCATTTTCCACTCTTCCGAAATCTATGGCGGAATCAACGGTTTTTTCGACTACGGTCCCCTCGGAGTCGAACTACGTAAGAACATAAAGGATGCATGGTGGGAAGACATGGTGCGTCGTCGAGACGATGTAGTGGGACTGGACTGTAGCATTATAATGAATCCCGAGGTTTGGCGATCTTCAGGTCATGTCGATGGCTTTTCCGATCCGATGGTGGACTGTCGCGAATCCAAGATGCGGTACCGAGCTGATCAACTTTATTGCGGTCCTGTTCTCGTGGGAGAGGAAACCATAGGCTGGATTTCGGTTCTCGAATCTGAAGTCATGCAGGAAGAGGCAGATGGAAAAGCTGTCGAAATGAAGCGCAAGCAGAGTAAGCAAGGTAATTTGGTCCCCGTTTCGTTGCGTCCTTTCGACGAGATGTCTTCCGAAGAACGTTCACTTGCTCCCTCGCCTGCTACCGGAAAAGCAGGTTCTCTTACCGAACCACGGGAATTCAACATGATGTTTGAGACTCATGTGGGTGCGTTACGCGATGCTTCTTCCGTCTGTTATCTCCGTCCCGAGACGGCTCAAGGAATCTTTGCCAATTTCAAGAACGTACTCGATTCCGGACGCGTCAAGGTTCCCTTCGGCATTGCCCAGATAGGTAAGGCATTCCGTAATGAGATTACTCCCCGAAACTTTATTTTTCGCTCACGAGAGTTCGAGCAAATGGAGATCGAGTACTTTATCCCTCCCGACGAAGAGGCATGGCCAAAGTACCATCGTGAATGGATCGCTACTCGTAAGGCGTGGTTCGCTTCCATCGGCTTGACCGACGAGCATCTCGGAGAGGAAGTGCATCCTAAGGAAAAGCTCGCGCACTACGCTCGAGCTTGCACGGACATAACTTTCAAATTTCCTTTTGGCGAGCAAGAGCTCGAAGGCATCGCAGCCAGAGGTAATTTTGATCTTTCTCGTCATCAGGAATGCTCCGGCAAGTCCTTGGAATATTTCGACGAAGAGCGAAAAGAGCGATATGTCCCGCATGTGATTGAGCCTAGTCTGGGAGTCGATCGCACCTTACTTGCAGTCCTTTGCGCTGCCTATGACATAGATGAAATTGAAGGAGACAAGCGAACTGTACTTAGGTTTCATCCTCGAGTAGCTCCGATTAAGGTTGGTGTCTTTCCCTTGTTGAAGAATAAACCCGAACTGGTGGAGAGGGCTCGCAAGTTGCACGAACGTCTTCGGCGCAGGTGGAACGTCGTTTACGACCAAGGCGGAGCTATCGGTCGTCGCTATCGTCGCATCGACGAAGCAGGAGTGCCCTTTGGCGTAACTGTAGACTTCGATACGATCGAAGGCGATGGCAGCATCACTTTGAGGGATCGAGACACGACCAAGCAACAAAGACTTTCCGAAGACGAATTGATTGCTTTTCTCGAGGAGCAAATCAACCCATAGGAAGAAAGACGGCGAGAGGTATTTATTCTTCGGCTTTTCGCCAGTCGCGCAGAACCATTTGAGGCAAACGTCGTCCGTTCCAGTGGTTCCAGCGAAAACGCAAGGCAAGGTCGAGAGGGTATGAGGCGGGCGGGATGTTGTCGCCCATCTGCCAAGCTATGCCTGAAACGGATTCCTCGCCATTGAATATTGAAAACTGAAAATGGTCGCCCGAACCAACTCTGCGTGGCGGTCCCGATAGTCGAACTCCTCTCAAGGCAAGCGTTGGTTCAGGGTTTTCCTGCCCAAAGGGTGCCAGATTGTTAATTTCGATAAGCAGTTCAGGCCGGAGGTCCTCAGGATTGAGGGTTGCATTAATGGTGAGAAAAGGCTCCGGCAAATTGCCTCCCGTAATCTCTCTGACTGCCAGAATGAAAGCCTCTTGAAATTGAACTAAGTTTTCTTGTGGTAAGTTCATTCCTACGGCTGCGGGATGTCCACCCCAATGCGTGAGCAATTCCTTGCAGTGGGATAGGGTCTTGACCATGTCAACTCCGGGTATACTCCGTCCTGAACCTTTGTATTCACTTCCATCTTTAGCCAGAACGATACAAGGTTTTTGAAGGCTGCTTGCCAGTTTGCCTGCCACGATGCCAACAACTCCGGGATTCCAGTGGTCTCCCTCCCCGAATACAACTACGGCAGGTTTGTCCGAGAAATTCTCTTCCGCCATGGCAACTGCTTCGGCGGTGAGTTCGGACTCTATTTCCCGCCGTTCGAGATTAAAGCCGTCTATTTTGTTCGCGAGAGTTTTGCATGTCTCGCGGTCTTCGCTCAATAACAGTTCCGTCGCAAATTCCGGCATATTGAGTCTGCCGCAGGCATTGATTCTCGGGGCTATGCGAAAGGTAACGTCTTCTGCATCCAACGAGGAGTTGGCGGTAATGCCAGATATGGAAATTAGCGACTCTAGTCCGAATCCGGGCTGATGGGCCAGATGCTTCAGCCCATACCGAGCAAGAATGCGGTTTTCACCTTGTAGAGGTACCATGTCGGCAAGAGTGCCGAGCGAGGCTAAGGCCAGATAATTTTTCGGGCCTATTCCCTTTGCCGCTTCGTCATCATTTTCTCGAAGGCTTTTAATTAGTCCGTGAGAAAGCTTGAAGGTGAGACCTGCGGTGCATAGGTTTCGCCAAGGTTCGCCTTCATCTTGGTGAAGGTGTGGATTAAGGAGTATGGCACCGTCGGGTGTGTCTGTTTTTGCTTGGTGATGGTCGACTACTAGAAGATCGATCCCCTTGGATTGAAGAAAGACGTACTCTTCGGAGGAATTCGTTCCGCAATCGAGAGCAACGACTAGGTCGATGTCTCCCATCTGCAAGCCTCGTTCGAGCACTGCGCAAGTCAATCCGTATCCCTCTTCCTTTCGTTTTGGCGTGATATGAGTGGGTTCGTTCCCCAGTGCGGTGAGAACACGGCTTAGCATAACAGTGGAAGTAATGCCGTCCACATCATAGTCACCTACGATAAGCACCGATTCCTTCTTGTCCAGAGACTGGATCAATCGATCTACGGCTTCCTTCATCGACGGAAGGTCGAAAGGATTAGCTAAATCACTTAGGTTTGGCTTAAGAAAGGCACGAGCAGAGTCTGCATCAGTAAATCCGCGAGCTACGAGGAATCGAGAAAGAATAGGAGAGATCGCAAGAGATCTCGAAAGCCTCTCGGCAGTTTCTTCGGAGACGGAATCCTCAACCCATCGCATGTAGATACCTTTGGCCGAAAAAGCTTTTAGGCCTCAAGTCTTGGATGAAGTTTGCCAGTCGTACTTTGGGATGAATTCGCGTTCCTCGACATGCTTGCGGTCACCTTTGTGCCACCAGTAGAAAATGGGGCTGGCGATGAAAATTGAAGAGAAAGTGCCCGTTAAAATGCCGATTACGAAAACGAAGGCAAAGTCGTGGATGACTCCCGCGCCGAAAATCCATAGTGATAATGCGGCCATAAGGGTGGTGGCGCTAGTTATGATTGTGCGAGAGAGCACTCGATTGATTGCAATCAAAATAATTTTCCTCAGGTTCGTTACCGGATTCATTAGCAACTCCTCTCGAATCCGATCGAAAACGACGATTGTATCGTTTATGGAGTAACCTACGATCATCAGAATGGAAGCGAGCATTGGAGCGGTGAACTGGCCGGAGCAAAGGCTACCATCTGAAAGATAACCCAGAAGGACAAAGAGCCCGACTGTCATCAACACATCGTGAATCGTTGCGATAACGGCACCCACAGCGTAACCGACTTCAAAGCGAAACGCTACGTATA
>CALBIN010000237.1 GCA_937893275.1 uncultured Opitutia bacterium
CACGCTCTGCATATGTGCCTCAACGCCCGTCAGGTTCATGCCATTGCGGATGACTCCTATAATGAGAGCCCCGACCAAGGTGCCGAAGATGTGTCCTTGTCCACCCGCAAGACTGGTGCCCCCTACCACGACGGCCGCAATGACCTGAAGCTCGAGCATGTTGCCTGCCTTGGGGTCTCCAGTGACGTGCAGCGATGCCTCCATCACTCCACCCAGTCCAGCTAGAAGCCCGCATAGGGTATAGACGAAGACCAAGATCCACTTTACGGGGACGCCGGAAAGGCGAGCAGCCTCAGGGTTGCCCCCCACCGCATATATGTAGCGACCGATGGTGGTTCGCTTCATAAGGAGATGGGCTAAGACAAAAAGTAGCCCCATCAACAAGACGGAATTCGGCAACCCAAGTAATCCCTCCCCGCGGCCCAACCAACCAAATCCTGGGTTTTGCACGGGAATGGGCGACGACTCCGCCAGGATAAAAGACATACCGCGGGCAACGAACATCACACCTAAGGTCACGATAAAGGCGGGGATGCCAAACAACGTTACCATGCCGCCGGTGAACACCCCGATAAGTCCGCAAGCAAAGACACCTGAAGCGATACCAATGAACAAGTGCGTGGTAGTGGGGGAATCTCCGCCGACCGACTGGATAACCAAAGCGGTCACCACTCCCGAAAAAGCGACTAGGCTACCGACCGACAAATCGATGCCCGCGGTGATGATGATCATAGTCATCCCGATCGCGATGATCGCCACCACTGAAATCTGCTTCATGATGTTCAGCAGGTTGGCCTTCTTCAGAAAGTTAGGCCATTTGTAACTGGCGGGAGTGTAGACCTTTGCTTTGGCCAGCACTGGGTACTTGATGGCGAGTTTTGGCAATTGCTCCTTGCAAAAATTGGCCATGTGGCGATCCGCTGCAATGACGGCGAGAGGGGTGTCGGATTCTGCGATCGTGACCAATGCCTTGCGAGCCCCGACGGGCTGAGTGACGGCGATGTCGAGCACATTTAATCCCGCCGCCTGCAGTTCAGCAGTAAGGGCATTGGCGAAAGGCTCGCCGTTTCCACCTTGCCGAACGAGCACCAAGGCGTTGCTCTCCTTGCCGTGCGTATTCGCTAAATTGGCTACAAGGCTTTGAGCCGCATCCGCATCCGACGGCCACTGCTCATCCATCGTCACAACGCTAAATCCGGCCCCAAGTAGGAGTAGGACGAGAATCGTCCCGTATTCCGATAGAAGTTTCTTCCAGTTTGAATTCATAAAGTACTACCCTACGGCTATTTTCATGATGTCCTGCTGAGTTGCGTTTGGGACGTCGGTAATCTCGCCTTTGACCTGTCCCTCGTGCATGACGACTATTCGGTCGCTCATCCCTAGAACTTCCGGCAGTTCCGAACTTATCATCAAAATCGCTTTTCCCTGAGCGGCCAAACGATTCATCAATTGATAAATTTCATACTTGGCCCCAACGTCGATACCGCGGGTCGGTTCGTCAAAAAGAAGGACTTCGGCGTTTCGCTCCAACCACTTGGCGAGAACGACCTTTTGTTGGTTTCCACCCGAGAGGGTTGCTGCGACTTGATCGGGACCAGTCATCTTAATCTGAAGCTTTTTGCCATGACCCAACATGGAAGAACGCTCTCGGCCGCGATGAATCCAGTTGTAACGCGAGAAGGACTTCAGGTTGGGCAATCCGAAATTCTCCAGTATGGTTTGCCCCAAAACGAGCCCCTGAGTCTTTCGATCCTCCGTGAGCAAGCAGATGCCTGAGGCAATAGCTTCGCGAGGATTCGCCAAGGAGAGCTCTTTGCCGTCCAGCGTAATCTTTCCCGATTCGGGCTTGTCTGCCCCAAAAAGGATGCGAGCAGTTTCGGTGCGACCGGAACCGACCAAACCGGTCAATCCGAGGATTTCGCCACGCCTAACGGACAAAGTAACGTCCTGCACCTTGGCCCCCCGATTGATTTGCTTGCAAGCCAAGCGAACATCGCCGATTTCAGCAGGCTCCTTGGGGTATTCCTGATCAATGCTACGACCGACCATCAGCTCGATCATTTTCTCGCGAGTCAGCTCATCAATGCTGCGAGTGCCTACGTGGGCTCCGTCCCGAAGAAAGGTGACGCGATCGGCAACGGTGAAAATCTCATCAAGTCGATGGCTTATGTAGATGATGCCGATGCCAGTTGCCTTCAAGCTCTTGATGACATTGAATAACCCCTCGACTTCACGTGGTGAAAGAGCGGCACTCGGTTCGTCCATGATCAGGATACGGGCATCCGTTGCCAATGCCTTGGCGATTTCAACGATCTGCTGTTCGGCAACGGTAAGATCTCGGCAGAGCGTTGAGGGGTCAATGTCAGAACCGAGTTGCTCGAACAGTTCTCTGGCCTTTTCGCGCTCACGCTTGGCAGGAAGGATACAAATGCGACTCGGTTCCTGTCCGAGGAAAATATTTTCTCTGGCTGACAACCAAGGGACGAGATTGAACTCTTGATAGATGACCGCGAGTCCAGCAGCCAAGGCATCTTGAGGGCCATCAATTCGTACTGGACTACCATTAAGTTCAATTACGCCTTCGTCGGGAAGATGAGCCCCGCCAAGCATCTTGATGAGTGTGCTCTTCCCTGCTCCGTTTTCCCCGAGCAAGGCAAGGCACTCACCCGAATGAAGTTCCAATTCGACATCCTTGAGCGCATGTACTCCGGGAAAACGCTTATGAATGCCCCGCATGCAAAGCAGGGGGGCGCTCGATCCACTTGAGGCTGGCTCAGCTTGGCCCACGGCGGACTATCTAGTTAAGCTCTGGGTCTTGGTCCGCGTCAGCCTTCTTGTAAAGAGAAGTGGGGATAAGAACAGTCTTCTGGACCACTTCGCCTGCTAAATGACTTATTATTTTTTCGACAATCTGTACCCCCATCTTGCGGGGGAATTGAATGGGGTCGGCGTAAACCTTACCCTCCTTGATCGCAACCTTGCCTTCCATTTGGCCGTCAAAGCCTATAATCTTGATGGACTGGGTTCTTCCCGCCTCGTTAATCGCCGTGTAAGCTCCGAGAGCGCCTGGGTCGTTGATGGCAAAAATCCCGACCAGATCGGCGTGAGCCTGCAGTTGGTCGGCGGTCGCCTTGTAGCTATCCGTACGATTGCCTCCGGATGCAAGTTCAGCGACAATGTCGATTGTGCCACTAGCTTTACCCTTGTTGTGAGCGTTGATGATTTTTTTGAAGCCGTCCACGCGGAGAATACAAGAATGTGCGATCTTGTGATCGAGAACTAAAACTTTTCCGCCATTCTCACCGAGAGCCTCGATCATCGCCTTTCCCGCTAATTCGCCACCTTG
>CALBIN010000238.1 GCA_937893275.1 uncultured Opitutia bacterium
TCCTGGATCACGGGAATGCATTCAATTTCCAACGGAACACAACCGATGCGCAGTGGGTTCGAGATTCCCGCCACGATCAGTTTCTATAACGAGCTCTTGCAAAAAAGGGGCTACTTCACCAGCAATTGCTCGAAGACGGACTACAACTTACGCGGACCCAAAGGAAGAAGCCCCAAAGATTTCTGGAACTATTCCGGAGGTGATTACGCAGGCACTTGGAAAAAGCGCAAGGAAGGCCAGCCTTTCTTCACCGTATTCAATATCGGGCACAGTCATGAATCCAGAGCCTTCGGCGATCATAAGGACGAATCCACCGACCCCGACAAGATGATCCTCGCCCCATACCATCCGGATCTCCCCGAAATGCGCAACACCTATGCCAAATATGCAGCCGCAGTTGCAAAAATGGACGAGTCCGTCGGGGAAGCCGTGGCCAAGCTCAAGCAGGACAAGCTCTACGAAAACACCATCATCGTCTACAACTCGGACCATGGAGGAGTACTCGCCCGCAGCAAACGCTTTCTTTATTCCAGCGGAATTCACTGCCCTTTGATCGTGCGTATCCCGGAGAAATGGAAGCATCTTTACCCCGAAAGTAAAAAGCCCGGCACCACCATTGATCGCATCGTCAGTTTCATTGATATGCCCAAGACCTGGGTCAGCCTGACGGGAGCCGAAATGACCGATAATTTTCAAGGTCGAATCTTTCTCGGCCCGGACACCGAACCCGAGGCCAAGCACCATTTCTCATGGCGGGAGCGTGCGGACGAACGGTTCGACAACGTGCGGGTGATGCGGGACGAGCAATTCGCTTATCACAAAAACTACGCCCCCTTCGCGCCCAACGGACAATACTTGGCCTATATGCACAACATGAAGGCTACGGGCGCCTGGGAACGCCACCATCAGTCCGGCAAAACCAATGCAGTGACCAGTCGCTTTTTCGAGCCCCGGCCCTCCGAGGAATTCTACGATAACTTCAAGGACTTTCACAACGTCGACAACCAAATCGACGACCCCCTCCACCAGACCAAAATCAAGGAACTCAAAAAGGAACTCAGGCGACAACAGCTCAAGTACTTTGATTCCGGGCTCATGCCCGAGGAAATGAGAAACCGTATGATCAATGAGAAAAAAACGACCGTATATGCCTTCGTTCGGAACCCCAAGCTCTACCCTCTTGCCAAGTACCTCGACTACGCCGACCTGGCCCTGACTAGGAACAAAAAGAACCTCAAGCCCCTGACAAAGGGACTGACATCCAAAGATCCGGTTATACGCTATTGGTCAGTGGTTGGTTTGTTGCTCCTTGAAAAAGGCGCCAAGCCCGCTGTTCCCGCACTCAAGAAAGCACTCGATGATTCGGACGAGACCCCCTCATTGGCCGCCTGGG
>CALBIN010000239.1 GCA_937893275.1 uncultured Opitutia bacterium
GCCTTATAAGGCAGGTAAATTGACACCTCAACCGGATGCCGTTACCGGTCCTTCTACGCCGGAAGCAGGGGTTTTCATGGCCTTGCCAAGATCGAATGAGTTGAAATGGAACCTGGACCGTTTCTTGCCCGACGATGGCGTCATGCGGGTAAGTATCCGAGCTTGGCGTTCCTCCGACAGCCCTGATGAGGATGCGAGCCTGCGCTTTGGATTAAGCGCCCACACCAGTAACAACGCCAACTTTTCCAACGTCATTAGCGAACGAGATATCCCTGTCACGGGAACGGTGGAAAACCCCCAATACATACATTTCGACGTTTATCTCGAAGACATTCAACGAAACCCCTTCCGCAAACTTGCCACGACCTTTCCCAGGAGGGATGAATTCTTGCATATTAAAAATATCTCGAATGCCCATGGGAAGGAACCCCTGCAAGTTCATCTGGATTGCATTGAAATCAGGGCTCCCTTTTATGCTCAATGGCCGCCCGCTACCCACAAAAGAATTTTCTTCGATAGTAACGACAAGAAAAATGAAAAAAAATACGGTGGCGAAGTACTGGCACGTTTTATTAGGCGGGCCTGGGGTCGCCCTGCCAGTAATGTGGAGATCGATCGTTTCATGGGCTTGTTCGAGAAATTCAGACCAGACTTCGATACTTTTGAAGGGACGATGCAGGAAGTTCTCGCAACTGTTCTTGCTCACCCTGAATTCTTGTACCTGACTCAACGCGATCCTGAAAAAAAAGACGGTGGCCCAACGCGTATCGACGACTGGGAATTGGCCAAACGTCTTGCCGTATTCATATGGTCGAGTATTCCGGATGCCACACTGCAACAATTGGCTGAACGAGGAAAGCTCAAGGAACCTGCAATCCTTGAAGCGGAGGTCAAGCGCATGTTGGCGGATCCTCGCTCAAATCGGTTTACACGGCATTTCGTTCAGCAATGGCTTGGCCTTGACGGCATGGATAGTGTTACGCACATCGCGGACGATGACCTGAAGAAAGCCATGCAGGAAGAACCCGTAGCCTTTTTTGATGATCTGTTGAATCGCAACGGCAGTATCTTCGATTTCTTGCATTCCGACTACGCAATGGTCAACGAGAAGTTGGCGAAGCACTATGGCATCCGGGACGTGCTTGGCTTTCATTTTCGCAAAGTTTCCATCGAACCGCATCTCAACCGTGGGGGTCTTTTGACGGGTTCCGCGGTTCTTGCCATGAACTCGGATGGAAAGGATTCCAATCCCCTCAAACGCGGAGTTTGGATGCTGGAAAGTATCCTGGGCGACCCTCCTCCTCCTCCGCCGCCAAATGTTCCGGAAGTGGACCTTGCCGATCCCGAAATTCAAAAAATGACGCTGAAGGAGCGCATAGCCGACCACCGAAGCGACCCGGCCTGTTATTCCTGCCACGCAAGAATCGATCCCTGGGGAATCGCGTTTGAAAACTACGACGCCCTCGGTTCCTACCGAACGAAAATTAATAACAAGCCGGTTGATGCTACGTCCTTTCTTTTCAGCAAGCAGCCCTTGGTGGGGATGAATGGACTTAAGCGTTATTTGCTGGAGGAAAGGCAAGATCAATTTGCCCGCGCCATGGTCCGAAAGGTGACCACCTATGCCATCGGTCGCCCTCTTTCTTTTTCGGATCATTTTGAGGTGGAAGACCTCGCGGTGAAGTTCAGGAAAAAGGGAGACCGCTTGAGAGACCTCCTTTATTTAGTTACACAAAGCGGGATTTTTAACTCGAAGTAATCCCTTCTTGGTTTATTTTAAGTTTGGAGCATCTGATGAGTACGTACGACAAACCAAACGCCTTGGGCCGTAGAACTTTCTTGCGTGGCGCCGGTCTTGCTCTCGCCTTGCCGTGGTTTGAATCCTTTGGCTCCGAAAGTCGAACTTCGGGCAAGACCCCAAGGCGATTCGTAAGCATATATCACCCCGATGGAGTGGGTGTTCCTCTGAAGGAAGACCCGGCCTGGAGGGATTGGAGCTGGTTTCCTCATGGCGGAGAAAAAGATTTCGAATTAACCAAAGTACTTGATGTTCTCGAGCCCCTCCGGAATGATGTGACGGTTTATGCCGGCCTCTCCCACCCTGCAGTAAGGCGTGTTCATGGCCATTCCAACGCTGATCAGTATTTGACGGGTGCGGACACCAAGGGACACGGCCCGTACAAGAATTCGATATCCCTTGATCAGCTCTATGCCGAATTTATCGGTGATGAAACGCGGCATTCCTCCTTGGTCATGTCCACGAATGGTGGCATAGGCGGTCCTCGCGGCGCTCAAACTCAGTCCTTCAACCGGGAGGGCCGGCCCATTCCGGCGATGAATAATCCCAAGCAAATTTTCGACATGCTTTTTGTTGCCGGGGACAAGGACGCCTCCGCGAAATTGGCCAGGAGCAAAAGCGCCTTGGATTTGCTGATGGATGATACCCGTTCATTGGGGAGAAAACTTTCAAAACATGACCAGAACACTCTCCAGCAGTATCTTGAT
>CALBIN010000240.1 GCA_937893275.1 uncultured Opitutia bacterium
GGTTTTTCTTTTTTCGTGTATTTTAGCTTCTAATCATAATATCACAGTCAATCCCCGTACTGATCTATGAATGGAATTCAAGACAAAACTTAAAATAATTCATGATTTGTAATGAATCTCCTCTATCCCGATACTTCTTAGCCTTCTTTTTTCTCAATGGAAAAGGGCCGATCCTCGAAAGGATCGGCCCTTGAAAATCGACCGCATGAGGTGCGGTCAAAGAATCGCATTCCGCTTAGACGGCTTCGTCTCCTTTTTCGCCAGTGCGAATCCGTACGGCTTGCTCTATGGGCAAGACGAACACCTTGCCGTCTCCAATCTTACCCGTTTGGGCGGATGTAACGATTGCATCTATAACTTTGTCGACTACCTCGTCAGCTACTGCCACCTCTAGCTTTACCTTTGGTAGGAAGTCCACGGTGTATTCGCTCCCTCGATAGATTTCAGTATGACCTTTCTGGCGACCGAAACCTTTTACTTCTGAGACTGTCATTCCCTCCACGCCAATTTCCGTGAGAGCGTCTTTGACCTCGTCCAGTTTGAACGGCTTTATGATTGCTTTGATAAGTTTCATTGAATTTTCTTTCTCTTTGTTAGTGGGGTTAGGAGGAATATCCTGTTTCGCCATGGTCGGTTAGGTCGAGACCCGTTTCTTCGGAATCCTCGTCGGAACGAATGCCGCCCACAACGGCACCTGCGATCTTTAGTGCGATAAATGAGACTACTCCACTCCAAGCGATGGTGAAGAGCACGCTTTTGGCTTGAATCCAAAGCTGGTCGCCTATGACAAAGCTTTCGCCTCCATGCGTTGCATCGACTACAAGACAGCCCGTGAGCAAGGCACCAACGATGCCACCCACGCCGTGAACGCCGAATACGTCGAGACTGTCATCGTATCCGAACTTGGCTTTTATTGAGGTGGCCGCCCAGTAACAAATTACTGCGGAAGCTGCTCCTATGAGTATGGCTCCCATCGGACCTACGGAACCTGATGCAGGAGTAATGGCAACGAGACCTGCTACGGCTCCCGTGGCTAAACCAACTGCGGTCGGCTTACCTTTTGTAAACCATTCTACGAACATCCAGCTTGCGGCGGCAGTGGCGCTGGCCACTTGCGTTACAAGCATTGCCATTCCTGCGACACCATCGGCTGCTAATTCGCTTCCGGCATTAAAACCGAACCAACCTACCCAAAGCATGGAAGCACCAATTACAGTCAAGGGCACGCTGTGCGGAGTGAGCTTGGCACTTCCAAAACCTTTTCTTTTCCCTACCATGATACAGGCTATCAGACCTGCAATGCCTGCATTGATATGAACGACCGTGCCGCCCGCGAAATCGATTACACCCCAAGTGTTGAATAGTGCTCCGTCACCCGACCAAGCCATGTGGCAAATGGGGGCGTAGGAAAATGTGAACCATAGGAGCGTGAAGATGAGCACGGCGGAGAATTTCATTCGTTCTGCGAAAGCTCCAACGATTAGCGCCGGAGTGATGATTGCGAATGTCATCTGGAAGGTGATGAAGACGACTTCGGGAATAGTTCCGCTAACTGTGTCTGAACCAATGTTTGCTAGTAGAGCGGTGCCT
>CALBIN010000241.1 GCA_937893275.1 uncultured Opitutia bacterium
CGATCATCTTACGGGTGGAGTCTGGAATTGAATATTCCTTCAGTTTTCCAATTGTAATAAGTTTTTTTATCGGTGCGGATGTTTTGTATCCCAGTAAGCGTGCTGCGTTTAAATAATTAAGTAAATCGGGGTTAGCTTGGCTCATTTTTTATTAGTAATTGAGAATGGATTAATTGATCTAGGAGTAATTTAATTGGCAAATTTGGGAGGACGTCCCCTTTTTCTTTTAGTTTTTTTGACCTCATTGTTTGATGAGTTCTTTTCGCTATCGGCATCTTCCGTTTTTTTGATCATCAATAAATGCAGATCGCTGAGGAGAATTCTTTTTATATTGTTGTCCGGCATATGATAGCATTTGAGGACTTTTCTTGAAATTAGATGTTCCACGGATAAAGAATGGCAATAACCGAGAATCCGTGCAGCTTCAGTGACTTTAACATATCGGTCTAATTCATCGAGTTGGGGCGGTTCTGTTGCATCGGGTAAAGTCATGTTGTGTCGCTATCTTCTTTCTATGATATTTTGAAAAGTAAAAGTACCTCCGATTTTTTAACCCTTAATTTATTGGTTAATGGAATCGAATAAGCTGGCAAATCTCCCTTGATCACTAATTTATGAATTCGGGTGTGGTTTCCGGAACCAAGGAGGGTGGAAGCTTCTGTAAATGTCAGATAACGGTCATGCTGATAGTTATCCTCTTTTCCGAATTTATACATTTTTAGAATTGCTGGGGTTTTCTAAAAGCATATTGATCAAATCGTGGTACCTGACCTTCTTTCGAATCGTATGCGGCATTCGATATGCCTTAAGGTACCCTTTATCTATGAATTCTTCTATTTTTCGATAATCCTTATAGCCAAGTACTATTGCTGCCTGGCAAAGGTTAAGAAGGTAATTTGGATGTTTATCAAATCGATCGACTTTCATCGGAGATTAGCGGATTGATTTTTCTTTAGTTCGCTGAGGCAAAGGAGTTTTTTTCTAGTCCCAATTAATTCGAAGACAGATAGTTTTCTAGACCTGATTAAATGATCGATGGAATTTGAATTGGCATACCCCAAGAATTCTCTAGCAAAAGATTTTGTGACATAGGATTTATTACCAATATTGATTTGGTTCATAAGTATTGCATTATCGGAATTAAGATATCGGTGATGTGTGTATTGAAGAGTTTAGTCCCTTTGCCAGTATTTCGTTTGCTTGCGTCAAGGAATTGCATGAAAGTAGAAAAAAAAGATTAATGTGTGAGGTAGATCTGCGCCCCCCCCCGTGTTTTATCTGAGCCACGGATTCTCTTCGTTTACTTCAGGGTTTTGATAAAAGCGATCAGGTCGACCATGGATTGTTCCGGGAGCGAACCATAAACGGAGGGCATGAAAGATCTTCCGCCCACAAAGGCTTGCGAAGATATTTCCGAGTGGGCTATGCGGAGTTTTGCACCTCCCATCATTGCGATGGTGGTGCCTTTCTTATTTCGGTTCACTAAAAACCCTTCGGTGATGGAGCCATCTTTTCGGATCACGCGGAATAGTCCGTAGGCTCCTTCGACTGCCGCGTCGGGATCGACGATGGCCGTGATCAAGTGTTCCACTTCGCGATGGGCGGAACCATCCAAGGGTGGGGCGATGTCCTGACCGGAGTTTCCGACTTTATGGCAACTCAGGCAGGATGAGAAGGTTGCTTTCCCCGCATCGACGCTGCCCTTGAGAGTTTTGGCCGCTTGGGTATATTTGGCGATGCGTTTGTGAACCTGCGCTTTTATTACGGCTTCGCGCTTTTTGACTTCTTCGAAAATTCGTATTGCCCGCTGATCACGCCGGTGGCTTTGGATTGCCTGTTGGGATGCGGACAGGCTCCATGCGTCGAGAGGGATATTTTTGTTTTGCCACTGATCGAAGAGAAGTAGAAGGCCGGACGGGAAGACGGAAAGATTTCCTACGATAAGTTTTTTCTGGTTGAGGTTGGCTTGTTTGCTAATCGAAATCAAGAGGCGTTTGCCCTGGTTGGCGTCTCGACGAATCAAGCTTCCGAGCGCTTCTACCCGAATGTCAAAATCAACCGAGGGATCCGTCGCGATTTTTTCATAAATAGTTGGATTCACCACATTTGGCGCCAAGCTTAGTACGCGGAGAGCTTCTTTGAGCGTGCCGGCGGGTAGGCTTGGGTTCAACATGTCCGCGACTTTGGGATAGTGAGATTGGCTTTTCAATGCATGAATCCCACGCAGGGCTTTGATGACTTGAGCTTCGTCTGAAGAGTTGAGCATGCGGTCCAAAGTGGAGGTGAGGAACCGGGCGATGCGGGATGAGTCGATTCGGTTCGCAGTTTGAATGGCCAGGTCCAAGAGCATTTCGCCTTTGGCCGGGTCGCTGAATGTTTGGCCGACGATCTTGAGGATAGCTGGTTTGTCAAGCATGCCGATAATTGAGATGTAAGTTTCGGGGTCAATCCGTTGAGAGGAGACGTCCGTCCAAATTTTGCTAAATTGGATTTCCTTTTCCTTTGAGGGCAGGACTTGGATTGCCCAATTAAGGTTTCCGGCAAGGTGCGTTTTGGCGAGATCCGTCTTTAGGTAACTTCTCAATTCCTCCACATATTGCTCAAGTGCTTTGCGGGCGAGGAAGCGTTCGAATTTCCGTTCGTACGAGCCGCCCAAATCTCTTCCGGGGAGGTCGGGTTTGCAGGCACGCAGCAGGAGATTGATTACGGCGGGTCCGGCCTGATCGATCTCCGCGAGAGTGCGTAACACTTGAGCTCTTGTCATGGCATTCGAATCTTCGAGACGCGGTTCTACCAATGCAGCGACTTTTTCGGAGGGAAGCGAAAAGGAACTGAGTGCCCGGATGGCTTCTCTGCTCAAATCCGTGTCCGTGCCATTAATGATTTTTTCGAATAGGATATCGTTGTATTTGCCCAAGCCTTCGAGTGTCCAAAGAGCATGGATACGGGTCATTTTACTTGCCTGGGTATCCGCGACGAGTTCCTGCAAGGCGGGGGTTTGGTCAATGGCTTTGCGGTCGACGAGTTGGCGCCATGCGGCCCTCTTGTCCAAAACATAGGGCGAAGACAAATGCCGGATTAGCTTCTCGGAATTCGCCTTGATAAGATCGGGGGCTTTTCGGGGCTTTTGGCTGACGTGGCGAATTCTCCAAATGCGCCCGTGAGATTTGTCGCGGTCGGGATGAGCGGTGCTCACTTCGTTGTGGGAGATGATCTTGTTGTACCAATCCGCGACGTAGAGGCATCCGTCCGGGCCAAATTCGAGGTTTACGGGACGAAACCATTTGTCCGACGATTTCAAGAGGTTGGGCAGCAGTTTCGATTCGATCGATCCGTCCGCGTTTCGAATGACTTTCACTGCGTTGATCGCATTGGTGATGGGGTTGGCAAGGAAGGCCACGTCTTTCCATTCAGCGGGGAATCCCACTTCGTTTTCGTCTTCGGAAAAGGCGAGTCCGGAGATTCCCGTTCCGCCGACCCGGAAGTCGTGGGGTGCTGGGAACTCGGGTTGGTAGGGGCGTATTTTTGGGTTTTGTACCCCTCGGTAAGTCGTCTGGGATTCCATCGGAACGACGGAATAACCTCCATCATTGGCTTCCGTTCCCCACCATTGGCCATCCCCGCGCAGTTGGTATCCCCAGATGTTTTGGAGGCCACGGTTAACAACTTCCAAAACCTTCCCGTCCAGAGAAAAACGGGCGGTGAGGCATAATTCGATTTTGGTGCTTTCTCCGCTCGCCACTGCCATGACGTTACCGGAGTTAATCAGTCCGTGGCTGAAATGGATCCAACCCCCGGGCGCACGTACGAGGGAATGGGCCATCGTGTGGGTGTCGAAAAAACCGAATCCGGACAGAACCGGGGACATTTCGTCGGCTCGCCCGTCACCATTGCGGTCATCGAGAAAAAACAATTCGGAGCCGTGGGCAACCCAGACCCCACTCTTGTAGGGCAGGATGCTCTGTGGGATGGTAAGGCCTTCGGCAAAGACTCCAAGGGGATCCTTTTGTTCCATCGAAGGATCTTCGATGATTAGAATTTTGTCCGACCCTTTGTCTTTCAACTGGTAAAGGCGCTTGATCTTCGCAAACCTTGGGTCCTTCTCCATCGCCGCATTGTCCCGCATCATCGACATGGCTATTCCGAAGTTAATTCCAGTGACGGGATCGAGCGGATACATCCGAGCCGTCTGAGTCCACAACCTGCCTGCATCATCGAAAGTAAGGTCAATCGGGTTGATTAGACCTTGGGCTTCGGAAGCGACCAATTCAGCGACAAAGCCCTCCGCGAGAGTGAAGGAGGCTAACTCTTCTTCTGGAGAGTTGGCCTTGTTTCGCGGGCCAAGAGTCTTTGTTTGTTTTGCTTCGGGTGGGAGCTTGGCGAAACGTTTTGCGGAAAATTCAGGAAGGAGGGTGCCTTTTGCGGAAATCGCATCCACGACAATATGCCCCCAGGGACCTTTGCTGCGGTCGACGAGTCGGACAAACACTGGTTTACCCACCAACTCCGGTACTGACCAATGGTGGGGGAAAAAGAATTCGGAATTTTTGCCGTGTGCTTTCCTTAGCTCCTTCCCCTCCAAGGAGCAAAGCGCAACGTAGGTATCCGGTCCGGTTCCTCCGGAAACCGCCAGGCTGACCTCCGGGTCCTCCAATTTGAAAACTGGGGATTCGAGCACTGCCGTTTGAAAGTCTGCAGGCGGTCCGCCCTGAGACTGCTCAAGTGTTCCGAGATAGCGCTTTCCCTCTTGGTTCATGGCCATACGAGAGTTGCGCAGTCTTTCATTCGCCCCTATCGGTTGCCCCATTTTTCCCTCGACCGTACGCCAACCCTGAAGACCGCCGGATTCGAAATCGAAAATTACCCGTCCTTTCTCTTTGGGTGGGGAAGGGATCTTTTTCGGATCTTTGCTTTTCTTGTCGCCGGATTGCACCCCTTCTCTTCGGATATTTGCTTTTTCTTGGTTTGTTTTATCCCCTCCAAGAGATTCCCAAGTTGGTGCATTAGGGGTAGGTGGAAGTTCGCGGATCCTTATGTCCTTGAATTGCACGACGACTTTGCCCCCGCTATGGATTTGCGGCGCAATCACTCCGTCGAGTGGAATATTTGGATTGGTTTCGGTGTAATCACTGGCTTTGACACCATTAATCCACACTTGGATCCGAGGGCCCTCGGCGAGGATGCGGTATTCATTCCAACCAAAGGTATCAACGGCTTTTTCCAGGGCATGGGCATCCAAAGGTTTCGAAAAAATGAGACCACGACGATGCTCGTCGTAAATCTTGCCGAACCAACCGGCTCCACAATCAATTTGATAACCGGTAACTCTTTTGCCTTTTCGGGAACTGCGTATTTGGATTCCGCTGTTGATGAGCCCTGTCTTCGGGGCACCCGAGCATTTGATTTTCAGTTCAAGTTCAAAGTTTGCGTAAACCCTTTTCGTGCAGATGAACTCGTTCCGGGGGAACTTCTTCTCGTAGGAACCTGCCGTGACCGCACCGTCTTCGACCCTCCAGACCCCTTTGGTGAAGTCCCAACCCTCAAGAGTCTCGCCGTCGAAAAGCGGTACCTCTTTAGGTTGAGCGGAGGATTGCTGGAAATGCACCGCTAGGATTCCGAAGATAAATAAGGGTGCTCGCAAGAATCTAAGATTTTTCACGCTTCTAGTATATATGTGATAAGCCGTAAAGCCCATGCCCGAAATGCACATCTTGATTTCAAGAATCATGGAAAGTGGGTTTTTGGCGGGTCGAGATATGTTGGGATAGGGATTCTGATTGAGTTCCCAATCCATACCAATAAGGGTAATCTAGCCAGTTACTTGCAAAACGCCATATGGAAAGGGTCTTCCCAGGCTTTTCATACTCCTTCCCGGTAATCACTCGGTCGCCTTCCCGTCCATCGTTTGAAGGCGTTGGAGAAGGCGAACTGGTTATCATAACCTACCGATTGGGCGATGGTTTCCACCTTGTCGTGAGTGGTTGTCAGGTAATGCACTGCACGGCGCATGCGGAGGTAGGTGACCTGCTTGACAGGGCTGCGGCCGAGCTGTTCCTGGCAGAGGCGACGGAGGTGTTCCGAGCTGAGGCAGCCGATTTTAGCCAGATCCTCCAGAGTCCAGGC
>CALBIN010000242.1 GCA_937893275.1 uncultured Opitutia bacterium
GCATCGCCGCCCAAAACCTTGACTGCTGTCTTACGAAGAGTGGCGGCGACGACAGAATTGAGATTGGCATTCCAGGTAATGTCCGCGGGGGACTTGTCCGTGATTTTGCCAAAAAAGACACAGGCAGCAAGATAACCCCCGGGAGGAGCGGGATGACTGCCGTCATTATTGTAAAGACTAGCGAAGATGGATTTGTCGGCAGCATGGAGATAAGCGAAGGCATGACCGACTGGAGCCATATCAGCTTCGTTGGCACGAGCGGCTTGCGTGTATTGACGACTAATCTTTTTTTGCATGGTGAGAAAGTCAGGATATGCATCCGGGTTTTGCTTGTCTCCGTCCCGGCGACCCCAGGTCATATACAAACAAGGACGAGATCCTTGCTTGCGAGCAAGCTTGCATAGGCCGAGAACAGCGTCGTGAAACTCTTTCGTGTGCTTGCCACCGAGACCGGACTTCTGGCTTTGACCTTGAACGACAATGTGCTCCCACTTGCGCGACTCGATAAGTCGGCGAGTCTGCTGGGAGGCGAGATGGTGCTTCAAATCCTTGCCGCCGGGATTGAGAAAGACGAGTTTGTATCCAGTGCTCTCACGCTTGAAAACTTCCTTGATGAAATGAGCGCTACCGGCGGTGTAGCTATTTCCGATGAACAAAACGGTTTTAGGTTCCGCGTGCCCTTCGACAAACGACGTGAAAAAGGAAATGAAGAAAGAGACGAAAAATAGAGTTGTTTTCATTGATCGGCAGAGAGGGTTTCGAGAGCACCCCATTGTTCGTAGGCATCGGAAATACGAGTTTCAAGCGAAGAAAGATGAGCGGCGTCTCGGGTAGGATCATTGGAGGTATCTTGATAATATTTCGGAGAATTAAGCGAAGCAGCAAGATGGTCACGCTCGGTTTCCAAGGTTTCGATTAGGGCAGGAAGCGTTTTGAGAGCCTCCCTCTCCTTGTTCCTGAGCTTTCGAGTGACCGGCAGCGAAGAAGTGGCGGATTCGCGAACGTGTTTCTTTCCTTTGGCAAGGGTTGGAACGTAGTTCAAACGGGATTCGTACTCCTCCAACCATTTGTCGCAACCTCCCGCGTACTCCGTAACGCAACCTTCGCCGTCTAGGGCATAGGTGGCGGTAACGACGTTATTCAAGAAAGCCCGATCGTGACTGACTAGCAGTAGCGTTCCATCGAACGCCAGAAGACGTTCCTCCAGAAGCTCGATCGTCTCGATGTCGAGATCGTTCGTCGGTTCGTCCAAAACGAGAAGATTGGCAGGCTGAATAAAAAGACGAGCGAGCAGAAGGCGGGCTCGCTCGCCACCCGAAAGCTTCCGAATAGGACCGCGGGCCGTCTCAGGA
>CALBIN010000243.1 GCA_937893275.1 uncultured Opitutia bacterium
GCGCGTGGATCGTAGCCGTCTTGACGAAGTTCCTCGATACCTTCGACGGTCTTTCCGAAAATGAATATATTTTCTTCTCCTACCTCGTCCCGGATTTCGACGTTGGCTCCGTCGAGCGTCCCAATAGTAAGGGCGCCGTTGAGGGCAAACTTCATGTTTCCCGTACCCGAGGCTTCCTTCCCCGCCGTCGAGATTTGCTCGGACAGATCCGTCGCAGGGATGATTCGTTCGGCTGCGGAAACCCCATAGTTGGGCATAAAGGCGACCTTGATCTTGTCACCGATTCGGGAATCATCATTGATTCGACGTCCGACTAGGTTGATGGCTCGAATAATGAGCTTGGCGATATGGTAACCTGGAGCCGCTTTGGCTCCAAATAGAAAGACCCTAGGACGCATGTCGAGACCGGGATCGTTCAGCAGGCGACGATACAGAGTGAGTACATGCAAAAGGTTCAGGTGCTGGCGCTTGTATTCGTGCAGACGTTTTATTTGAGAATCGAAGATGGCGTCGGGATTCACCTTCAACCCAAGTTCAGCAGAAAGGTGATCGGCCAAAAGTTCCTTGTTGCATCGTTTCACCGTCCTGAACTTCTCTCTAAAGGAAGCGTCCTCCGAATAAGCATCGAGATCACGCAGATGATCCAAATCGGTTACCCAGTCATCCCCAATGGCAGAGGTGATGAGATCGGACAAACCCGGATTGCAACCCAGCAACCAACGGCGGGGAGTAATCCCATTGGTTTTGTTGTTAAATTTCAGAGGGTACAGCTCAGCAAATTCGTGGAGTAGGTTTTCCTTCAGCAGTTTCGTGTGCAACGCGGCCACACCATTTACCGAGCGGCTACCCGCTACGGAAAGGTGAGCCATTTTTATGCATCCGTCTTTGACGATGCTCATGCTGGATTTTCGTTCTTCGTCGCCTGGCCACTTCGCCTCTATCTCCTCCGCCAAGAAACGACGATTCACCTCCCGGACGAGCTCTAGATGGCGCGGAAGGACCTTTCCGAAAAGATCTTCTCCCCAAGTCTCCAACGCTTCGGGAAGCAGGGTGTGATTGGTATAAGCGAAAGTACGACGGACAATGTCCCAAGCCGAGACCCAGACCAAATGCTCCTCATCCACCAAAATCCTCAGAAGTTCCAGAATGGCGACCGACGGGTGAGTATCGTTTAGCTGTATGACCGCCTTGTCGGGAAATTCCTCCCAGTTCGTATCTTTTTTCCGAAAACGGCGAATCATGTCCCGCAAGGAACAAGTCACAAAAAAATATTGCTGCACGAGTCGCAGTTCCTTACCGCTTTCGGTTTCGTCATTCGGGTAAAGAACCTTGGATATGCTTTCACCCAAGGCCTTCTCTCGAACCGCCTCAACGTATCCGCCTTGATTGAAGGTCTCAAAGTCGAATTCCTGCGAAGCCTTGGACTCCCAAAGCCGGAGGAAGTTGACGGTTTTGGCCCCATACCCGACAATGGCTACATCGTATGGCACGCCCTCGATCGTCTTGGTCTCGACCCACTTTGGCGAGTAATTCCCGAAACTATCGTAATCATGGGTCACTCGACCGTACAATCGGACGGTCTGTGCGTACTGGGGCCGTACGATTTCCCACGGATTACCGAACTTCAGCCAGTCGTCGGGACTTTCCATTTGATGACCATCCCGAAAACTCTGCCGGAACAGCCCGAACTGATAGTGGATGCCGTATCCGATCGCAGGCAGTTCCAGCGTGGCCATCGAATCCAAAAAACACGCGGCCAAGCGGCCTAAACCACCATTGCCCAACCCCATGTCGTGTTCTTCTTCGCAAAGTTCCTCGAGATCCTGATCCAGTTCCGTCAACGCTTGCCGGACAGGTTCACGTAAACCGCAGTTGTGCAGGTTCACGTTCAACAAACGCCCCATCAGGTACTCTAGACTGAGATAATATACTCGTTTTGCCCCGGACTTACTGTGAACGGCTTGGGTCTCGATGAAACGATCGATCAATTGGTCTCGAACCGCAAGTGAGGTGGCCATCCACAATTCTCGTCTTGTGGCATTGGACAAATGGCGAGCCATAGTGAGACGGAGATGGCGCAGGATCGAGGTCTTCATTTCCTCGACCAAATCATCTTGCCCGGAAAGCCCGGCATCGACCTGAAGGTCAGGTTCCTTTGTTTGCAAAGTCATAGTGTTAAGAAGCGCTTAGAGAAAAACAGCATATAAGGTAAGCTAACCTCACCAAAGTGAAGTAGCAAGGCTGAGGCCAAGCTTTATCGAACGGTGAAAGTAGTCGAAAGCTTGTTCGCAGGGAAAAGCGAATCGTTACTCGGCTCGAAACTTGTGAACGATAACGTGCTTATAGGTTTCGCCGGGCTTGAGCACACAGGACTTCCATCCCTCTTCGCCTTGATGGTTTGGGCTATCCGGAAACACTTGGGTTTCGAGGCATAGACCCGAACGATGTGGATAAGGTTTCCCGCTCTTCCCAACAAGTGTGCCATCGAGATAGTTGCCTGTGTAAAACTGAATCCCCGGTTGGTCGGTATGGATTTCCATTACACGCCCACTGCTTAAATCCTTCAAGGTAACGGCATGAGCAAGTCCGTCATCGTCACGACGAATAACCCAAGTGTGGTCGTAGCCCTTGCCGAACTTCAATTGGTTGTGATCACCTTCGACGCGGGCACCAATCTTGTGGAAAGTACGAAAGTCCATGGGAGTTCCCACGACCGGGGTGATGGCAGTC
>CALBIN010000244.1 GCA_937893275.1 uncultured Opitutia bacterium
AGGAGCAAAAACTTGCGGAGGATGCAGGGTTTGTTCCCGTCCGCATGGGCCCTTATACAATGAAAGTCGAGACGGCGGCTATTTGCGCATTGGCAGTTGCATGCGAAAAATTTGGCGTTTAAGTATATTTGTTGTAAACTGATTTCTAATGGCAAAGCATTTTAGTGGAGAAGAGAAACTGCGGATCGTACTGGAATCGATTATCCGCAGCATATCCAAGGACGAGCAATGCAAGAAATACGAGTGCTCGGAAACGGATTTCGAGGCATGGCGGGAGCATCTGGTTACAAATGGTGGAAAGGTTTTCGAGCCTGGGTACGGTATTGTCGCTACGAAATTGAACAAATCTTCAGGAGGTGGATGGTTCCCGAAGCTCGTCCTTACTCTCAGCATCTTGGCGAATCTTGCGGTCGCGAGCGCTGCACTTGCATGGCAAATGAAATGGATCGATTTTGGAAGCTATTTGCCGACACATGAGGTGGCATCAGCAGTCGAACCATCATCTCCTCCCGTTTCGCGCCATCCATCTGCTACCATGCCCGGGACCGATCAGAAGGGAGGCGAAACTTTGGAGTCATTGTTGCTTGCCGCAAAATCTTCTACTGCTGAACAAGATGCTTTAACTTCTTCTGGTTCGAGCACACGGATAGATCCTTCCGCGATGCCGGTTGGTACGGTTTCGGTCCCCTCGTCTGCGAAAGCACCGTTGTTTTCCGGATTGCCCGGAAGGGCTCGACCAACCTACGAGATCGATGCTTTCGGAGTCCGCACTCCCGGTCGCCAGGTCGTTTTTGCCTTGGACGCAAGCGATTATATGACCCGAGGTAATCGAGTCGGACGGTTTCGCGAATTGAAAAATAAGTTGCAATTGGCAATCTCCGAACTTTCTGCAAAGTCTTACTTTAACCTCTTGATTTTTCGTAACTTGCGGGAAGTTGAAATGTTCGGAAAAACCACTCTTCCGGCCGATCCCACCAACAAGAGTATGGCCATAAAGTGGATTAAGGAAATTGGAGAACCTTACGAGAATAAGCAAGGTGCTTCAATTCGACGTCCCAATGATAATGACATCGTGGAAAAACCACCTCCAGGCACCGTAGGTCCCTGGTATGCTCTTTACTGTGCGATAAAAAACTATGAGCCTGATGCAGTCTTTGTTTTAACAGGAGAATGCTCTTCGATGCGTCCTCAGGATTTTTCGGTCGTTGAGTCTGATCAATCTGGTTTGAAGGAAGCAAGCGGTCCCGAAGATTTAAAGAAATGGGAGCAACAGACAAAGACTCTTCGTCTCACTGCCGTCAAATGGTTGCTAGCTTCCATGAAGGCTGCTGAGGTGACCCCCACCACCCAAGACGAATTGGAACTTCTTGCCTTGGCCCGTCTTCAAATGACCTTGCCGCCCAAACCTAGGGTGTCATCCGGTGGTTCATGGCCTTGGCGCGATGTTTATGAGAAGTTTAGTGTTGCTTTGAACGAGGAAGAAACCCATCTGCCGATCGTTCATTTCGTTGTGGCTTTACCCGAGGGCGTGACTTGGCCTGCTGATTTGACGGAAACTGCGGGCGAGTTTGCACGTATGGCCAAAGGGCAGCTAATGTTCATCAACGCGACCACACCCTGATCTGGTTTCGTGTTGATGAGGATGCTTTCCGTGCCGATACGGGTCTCCCATAGACTTCTTTTTCTCGGAAGCCTGCTGTGTGGAATGGCAGCGATTGCTTTTTCAGATACCGATAGCAAAGTTTCTACCATTCCCGAAGTAATCACAGACGACTATTCGACGTTATGGGTACTTCTAGGTTTGGTTTTGGCATCTATGGCAACCTGGGTATATGGGCGTTGGGGAAGTCTTGTGATGTCCTCTCAAACTCGTCGGAAGGCTTGGTTCGTGTCCTTCTCTTTGTTGGCTAGTGGCGTTTGGCTTGGTTACCCTACGGAAAAAGAGGATTTGAACGCTCTTAAATGGGAGAAGTGGTCACCTGAGCGCGAACTAGAATTGTTGGATTCCGGTAAGGCAGTGTATGTCGATTTTACGGCTAAGTGGTGCATATCGTGTCAAGTCAACAAGCGAGTGTTTTTTCGTGAAGACGTAATAAGGAAGATTCGAGATCTCGAAATCACTCTACTTAAAGCTGATTGGACGGATAAAGGACCTGTTATTCTGAATGCATTGCAAAAACACGGTAGAGTGGCGGTACCACTTAATGTATATTATAAGGCATCTGC
>CALBIN010000245.1 GCA_937893275.1 uncultured Opitutia bacterium
AATAATCACTTTATGCCCAAATTATCATGCAAATACCTTGCATGTAACGGAATGTGTTAGCCTGAAATCAAGGCTTACCGCCGACGGCAACAGTCCGTCCGGCGATCTCACCTGTATATTATCTTCGCGTTCGGAAGGGCTGCCTGCAGCTTAGCTGCTCCATCTTCTGACACTTTCGAGTTCCAGAGATATATTTCCTTGAGGGATGGTATGGAAGCCAAGGTTTGAATTCCCTTGTCGGTGACTTCGGTCCCCACGAGGTTAATGTACCAAAGAGAAGGTAATTTGTTGAGCGAGGTTAGAGCGTCGTCTCCCACAGATGTCATTCGCAGGCTAAGCCAAGTCAAGTTGTAGAAACTCCGGAGAGCTCCCATTCCGCGATCGGTTATCTTCGTTCGGGAGAGGTCCAGGTGGGAAATGTTATTGCGAATATTGCTGAATCGTTGAAGAGCGGAATCGTCGATGTTCGGGGCGTTGGACGAAAACTCGACTCGAAGAAGCGAATGTCTTTTCGCCAGAGGCGTAATGAATGCCCCTGTTTTTTCGGCGGCGGCGATTTGAGGTTTCCCCACGGCGCGGGCTCGTTTAGCCAGTTCGTCCAGTGGTGTGGTTTTTTGGAAACTGTTTGTGGTAGTTGCAGTTGTGGGGGCTTGTGTTGCGTTAGGATCGATAGCAGTGGCGGCGGCTTTCGGGAGAGCTCCTTCCAGAATCCAGCGTTTAATTGTGTCTATTTGCTCGGCAGCGAGCGAGTCGCCTTTAGGTGGCATGATTTCGGTGTCATCGGCTTCCTCGGGGTTAACCAGAATATAAAGAGTGCTTTCCGCTATGTTCTTGGAGAGCACCACGGGCCCGTCGAGAGTGCCCTTCATGATCAATTCGTAAGAGTCTAAGCGCAGACCGGCCTTTGGGTTTATGGTGCGCCCGTTTTTCACATAGGGTTCGCCGTGGCAATCGAGACAGCGTTTCGCGAAAATCGGCTTAATGTGAGTTTCATAGTCCACAGGTTGACCTGGAGCAGGCAAGGATCCACCTGCTGCGGTTCCGCCTCCGGTGGCACTTGGTTTACTTCCTTCTTCAACCCAGCGAGTAAATACGCCTATTTGTTCGGGTGTGAGTTTATCTCCTTTCGGGGGCATTATATCAGAGTCGTCCTCATCCAGAGTTATTAGTTCGATCAAGACGCTTTCCACGACTTTGCCCGGCGTGACGACAGTCCCGTCGAGAGTGCCCTTGAGCACCATTTCATAGGAGTCAAGACGTAGACCTGCTTTGGGATTGATGGTTTTTCCGTTCTTTTGGAATGGTGCTCCGTGGCAATCTATGCAGCG
>CALBIN010000246.1 GCA_937893275.1 uncultured Opitutia bacterium
AAACAACAAGCCGCTCAGGGGGCACAAGTTCGACGTTCTCGAGGGCGGTTTGCGAGTTCCCCTGATCATTCGCTGGCCCAAGCGTGCCCCTTCCGGAAAGGTCTATCGGGAAATGGTCTCGAGCACCGACGTTTTCCCGACCTTGGTGGCTGGCGCCGGTTTGGAGATGCCCAAGGGACAACCGGCAGATGGCGTGGACCTGCTCCCTTTCATCAACGGAAAGAACACATCCAAACCACACGAATGGCTTTGCTGGCAAAACCGCAGTTGGCTTCCGCGAAAAAAAGGTAGCTATGTTGTGCCCACTCCCAAGGTCCATAACTCCGCCATCCGCAAGGGGAACTGGAAACTTGTGCGCATGAACGAAAAGATTGGCTCGGATGCTCCACCGCCGGCCTGGAAACTCTATGACTTGAAGAAAGATATCGGAGAACAAAATGACCTTTCCAAACAGCACGGCGACGTGGTCAAGGAATTGGGTGCCCATTTCAACAAATGGCGATCATCCATGCATCCCACCGTGGAATAGCCGAAGGAAAAATGAGGACAGTACTAACTTTAATTGCATTCGCCGCGCTTTCCATGCAAGCGGCCCCCAAGCCCAACGTCGTGTTGATCTTGGCCGATGACCTGGGCTGGGGAGACGTGAGTTGTTACCAACCTGGGAATAGGTTTCAAACACCCGAAATTGATCGTATTGCCAGGGAAGGATTGCGGATGACCAATGCGCATGCTCCGCACTCGGTCTGCTCGCCCACCCGGTACGCTGTGTTAACCGGACGCTATTGTTGGCGTACCTTTCTTCGGGAAGGCGTACTGCCGGGTTACGCGAAGCCTCTCATCGCGAAGAGACGCATGACCTTGGCTTCCTTACTCAAGCAACGTGGCTACGCCACAGGTGCATTCGGAAAGTGGCACATTGGCATGGGATGGACACCAGTGAAAGGTGATCCGGGCGACTTTCATTATGGTTCACAGATTCATGCGTCTGGCTCAGCCTTGGCCGCCATTAGTCGGCGGGTCAATCACGCTGCTCCCATAAGCGGCGGGCCGACGGACTTGGGCTTTGACGCGTTTTTTGGCACGCCATCGAATCGGGGTCGCATCCCCGTGTTCATTCGCGACAACCGAGTTGTCGGGTCTCCCCTACGAAACAAGTCGGGCCTGATGCAGGACCCGACGATGAGAGCGGACACAGTCGATGACCTCTATGCGGAAGAAGCGGTGCGTTTCATTGAGAAAGCGGCGAAGCAGAAGATGCCCTTCTTCGTCTACCTCCCCCTCAACGCGATCCATGGCGCGGTGACGACACCCAGGGAATTCCGCGGTAAAAGCGGGGTGTCCGATCGTACCGACAAATGCTTATGGCTCGATCGCAGCGTTGGACGTGTGCTGAACGTCTTGGACCGAACCCGTCAGGCTGGAAATACCCTGCTCATCTTTACCTCCGACAACGGCCCTTTCGCGGCTAAAGGGTCGGATTTAAAGAAAGGGCATGACGCATCGGGCCCTTATCGTGGGTTCAAAACCGATGTCTGGGACGGCGGCACTCGCGTTCCGTTTCTCGTGCGTTTGCCTGGCAGGATCGAAGCGGGCAGGGTCAGTGATCACCTGCTCTGCCTGACCGACGTAATGGCAACCTTGGCCGGGTTGATGGAGCAACCCCTCCCCAAGTGGGCTGGCGAAGATAGTTTTGACCAGTCGTCCGTCTGGTTTGACGAAGAGGCGGCGGCGGCGCGCAACACGATGATTACCCAGTCCTACACGGGCATCCTTTCCATTCGCCGAGGTAAATGGAAGTTGATTCTGGACACCAAGGGGTCGGGCGGTTTTTTCAACTACTCGCCCGAGGTTCTGCGTCACGAAACCATGGCGCCCTGGCGCACGGACATGAGCCAGACCGGTCAACTCTATGACTTGGAGCTGGATCCTTACGAGACGACCGACCTGTTCGAAAAGCATCCGGACGTGGTTAATGAACTAAAGCTCCTCATGAGAAGCCAGATCACCCAAGGTCGTTCGCGGCCTCTCTAGCAGGCATTGTTTATACGCATGAAGAAACTTTCAATCGTAATGCTTGCCGCCGCCCTGGCAATGGGAGGGCTTCAGGCGGAAGAGGCCGTGAATATTCCTTCCTCCAAGGAGAACTTTCATCTGTTCCTCCTGATGGGACAGTCAAACATGTCCGGAGGAGTGGGCTTGGCCGCCGGCGATACCAAACCGGTTCCTTCAGTCCTGAAAATGCGTTGGGTCAAAGAAGGGGAGGGGCCCAAGTGGGCGCCCGGCGCTCATCCGCTTCACCCCAGGCGTCCTAACAAGAAGGCGCGGTTCGGGCCCGGCCTGGCCTTCGCTGAGGCTTACGTGGCTGACAAACCTGGTGTGACGGTCGGTTTGATTCCAATGGCCTGGGGTGGCCGAAGCATCGTGCAACTGAGCAAAGGGTCCGAGATTTACAGTGATGCCATCCGCCATACCAAGGCGGCCATGCAAAGGGGTGCCCTCAAGGGGGTGCTGTGGCATCAAGGGGAATCGGACACCGTTGAGCAGACGAGGACCGATGCCTATGAAAAGAGACTGCATCTCCTGATCGAAGACGTCCGGAAGGACTTGGAAAATCGGCAATTGCCCTTCATCGTGGGAAACTTGGCGGAGTTCTACGGCACTGGCCAAGATCACAAAGCCCCGGATCGAGTGGCCCGCATTACCAAAATCAAGGAGATCCTTCGAAGCTTGCCGAAAAAGGTGACGCAGACCGGATTCGTCGAATCCACCGGTTGCAATCCGGCTGCTCGGGCAAAGGTGCATTTTGACCGCAAGTCGAGTTTGCTCATGGGCAAACGCTATGCCAAGGTTTACACCGATATGTTTGGTAAACCATGAAATTCTTTTTAGTTTTAATTCTCTTTTTCACCACCCTCCTTGGTAAGGCTTCGCCCCCTCCGAACATTGTGTGGATCGTAATCGAGGATGCATCCCCGCATATCGGGTGCTATGGCGAAACCTTGATCAAGACCCCGAATATCGACAGCATGGCACGGGCAGGGATTCGTTGCAAAAACGCCTTCGTTACGTCCCCCGTTTGTTCGTCCAGTCGCTCGGCGATGGTCAGCGGTATGTACCAGACCACTCTCGGCGTACACAACCACCGTAGCCAGACGTCTTCGGGCAAAGGGGGTGGCAACGCGGCCTACTATGACAGCTACAAGGTGCCCAAGTCGGTCAAGCTCATCCCCGAGCTCTTCCGCGACGCCGGGTACTACGTCACCAACAAGAGCAAGACGGACTACAACTTCATCCCGACGGGCAAGCTCTATCACGGCAGCGACTGGAAGAAGGCGCCTGCCGATCAACCAATCTTCGCTCAATTCCAACTTAGTGGCGGAAAGAACCGCAAAGCGAAAAGCCAGGCCAATCCGAACAGGGTGGTTCTGCCTCCTTACTATCCAGATCACCCTGTGCTCCGTCAGGACTGGGCGAAGTATTTGGACTCCTGGGTCAAGACCGATGAAGAGGTTGGGCAAATCCTGGCGGATCTCGAGAAAGCGGGTCGACTGGACTCGACCGCAGTCTTTCTTTGGACGGATCACGGCGTCAGCCACCTGCGGGGCAAACAATTCCTCTATGAAGAAGGCTTACGCGTTCCCATTATTATTCGGTCGCCGAAGAAACAACACAAGGGCACGGAGCGAGACGATCTACTCGAGCACATCGACGTCGCCACTTGTTCGCTCAAATTGGCTGGCATCAAGATACC
>CALBIN010000247.1 GCA_937893275.1 uncultured Opitutia bacterium
TGTTCACTACCATCGCGGGACGCTCCATTCTCCACAAGGACGAGAAGACCTTGCCACAATTCCTCAAGACGCATGGCTACCACAACGCCATATTCGGTAAGTGGCACCTTGGCTTCAGTTATCCCTACAGGCCGCAAGACCGTGGCTTTGACGAGGTGTTCGTCCACGGCGGCGGTCGCGTCGGACAAATGGAGGACTACTACGGCAACTCCCTTTTTGACACGACCTTCATCCATAACGGGAAAGTCAGTTCGAGCAAAGGGTTTTGCACCGACGTCCTTTTCGACCAGGCCATGAGTTATATCGAAGCCAAGCATAAAGAAAAGCAGCCTTTTTTCTGCTTCGTGTCTACCCCGGTAACGCACGCTCCCCATAACGGCCCGAAGGAACTGGTTTCCCAATTGAAGGCCCAAGGCATTAAGGGAAACTTACAACTGTATGCTCAAGTCCAAAACCTAGATGCCAACATTGGACGCATGATGGAAAAGATCAAGGAACTGGGCTTGGCTGAGAACACCATTCTGATTTACGCCTCCGATCAAGGAATGAACGACCGTGGGGCTCCCCATGGTGACAACCGCAAGGGACTTGGCTACGACCCGGCTCATCACGTCCCCTTCATGCTCCGTCTTCCGGGAGCCAAACCCAAAGTCATTTCGCGGATCGCCGGCATGATTGACTTCTTCCCCACCGTTCTCGACCTCTGTGGCATCAAGAGACCGGACAATGCGGATGGCATCAGCCTGAAACCACTGTTGCTCGGAAAAGAAGGCTACCCGGAAGGGCGTACCCTCATCATACAATGCCCACGCAGTCGGCAGGCGACTAAATGGAAGAACTCGGCTGTCAAAACCGACCGCTGGCGTTTGGTCAACGGAGACAAGCTTTACGACGTCACGGTCGACCCCCGCCAGAATACGGACATAGCGCAAAAGAATCCCGACGTCGTGGATAAACTACGCCAAGCCTACGAAGCCTACTGGGCGGACCTCCCCGACCAGGCAACGACGCTGAGCCGGCACCTGCTCGGGCACCCCGATTGTCTGGACGAGATCGCCCTCAACGGAATGGACTGGTACCGTGGGGGATCCCCTTGGAACAGCGGGGCCTACAACCGGCCTTCCAGCGGAACCTGGGCTGTGACCATTTCCGAAAAAGGCCGTTACCAATTCGAATGCAGGCGCTTCCCAAGAGCCGCCGACAAACCGGTTGGGGTATCGGGGGCCGAGATTAGAATCGGAGAGCATACCGCTAAAATCGATCTTTCCGAAGAAGCCAAGAAGGCCACCTTCGAGCTCACCTTGGAAGCCGGCGAATATGATCTCGAGGCCTCGTTTGCCAACGGGAAGAAACGCTTCGGCGCTCTCTGGGTCTATGTAAAGAAACTTTAAAATTCAGCGGACTAAGGAATGTCCCGACATATCCTATGCCGCCATTCCCGTGCGAGTGCTTTTGTATCCTTTGGCACCTCCACTTCGTGCTCTTTCCCTTAATCTAAAGCGAACAAGGAAGGGAGCTCACTTCAACCGCTTGATCATCAGGTTGCGGTAATGCACAGGGGAGGAATGGTTCTGCAGTCCAATGAAACCAGTGGCCCGCTTCAGCCCGCCGACTCTTGAGTTCTTCTCGGCAAGTTTTCCAAGGTCGGCCTTCACGATGGGCTTGTCGTTTAGCCAGACCTCGCAAGTGGAGCCTTGGCAACGAATCCTCATGCTTTGCCACTCGCCGGCCTTCTTGCTGGCCCGAACACTTGGAGCGCAAACCGCGTAGATGGCTCCGGTGAACTGGGCCGGCTTGAGGTTTTTCCATTTCGGCCCGTAATCGTCCAGCACTTGGATTTCCAAACCGGCCACCCAAGGGGCGCCCTTCTGAGGAGCTCGTATGAAGACCCCGCTATTACCGTTCACGGGAATCTTGAATTCCAACCGCAAGTCGAAGTCGGAGAATTCCTCCTTCGTGGCAATCCACTGGGAACCGGATTTCCCGGTACAGGAAAGAATTCCTTCCTTGGCCGCCCAATTGGAGGTGCGACCACCCATGCCT
>CALBIN010000248.1 GCA_937893275.1 uncultured Opitutia bacterium
GAAGCGTAGAGGCAGGCAACCGTACACTCAAGGAAGCAATCAACGAAGCCATGCGAGATTGGGTCACCAACGTGAGGAGCACCCATTACATTTTGGGCTCGGCGCTGGGTGCGCACCCCTACCCCGGAATGGTTCGTGATTTCCATCGAGTCATAGGCACGGAAACCAAAGAACAAATCTTAGATCTCGAGGGGAGACTTCCCGATGAGATGGTCGCCTGCGTTGGTGGTGGCAGCAACGCCATCGGCTTCTTCTTCGATTTCCTGGAAGAGGAGGAAGTTCGCCTAGTGGGAGTGGAAGCAGGTGGACGCTCTCTGAAGGATGGCCAACACGCGGCTCGATTCGAGGGAGGACGACTGGGCGTGCTTCAGGGTTGCAAGACCTGGATTCTCCAAAATGACGACGGCCAGATAAATCAGACGCACTCCGTCTCCGCAGGCCTAGATTATGCCGCCATCGGCCCCGAACACGCCTTTTATCGTGACAGAGGCCGTATAGACTTTGCCAATGAAGGAGACGACGACGCCCTACGCGCCTTCCGAGAACTATCCGAGACCGAGGGCATCCTGCCGGCACTAGAATCGTCTCACGGACTCGCATATGCCTTTAGAAGAGCTAAAGAAATGCCGCAGGATTCAATCCTTTGCGTCAACCTAAGCGGACGTGGAGACAAAGATGCGATGGAAGCCGCCCGCATCTTGGGTGAATAAGCCTCCAATGCCATGAACAGCATGACGGGCTTTGGGCGAAGTTGCTTTCGCCATGAACAATTCAATATCATCCTTGAGGTTTCCTCGGTAAACAAACGTCATTTTGAAGCGGTTTGCTCACTGCCCAAGGAGTGGCAGTCGCTCGAAAGGGCATTATTGGAACGGGCTCGGGGAAAGATTCAGCGAGGACGTCTGCGTATCCATGTCCGCCCTGAAGAGGCAAGCGTACAAAACAGCTCGGATGATTGGATTGAGAAAAACCTTGCCGCGGACTTGGATAAACTCGAAGCGTTTGCCAAAACTCGCGGAATTCCTTTCGAACCGGACGCCCATTTGATTGCTCGTCTAGCATCCACTCGACGAACCGAGAGTGGTCTCCCGTCTGCAGATGATGTCGAATCCGAACTACTGAAAGCAGCCGACAAGGCGCTACAGGGTCTCGTGGCCATGCGGGCCGAAGAAGGTAAAAGGCTAGCTGAAGATCTATTCGAGCGCATTGATGCGCTCGAAGCATTCGCAGCGGACATTGAAATTTCAGCTAAAGACACTGCGAATGAATGGCGGGACCGGCTTCTCCAACGGCTCCGCAAGGCCGAGTTATCGATCGATCTTGATGACGAGCGAGTCCTCAAGGAGTTTACCCTTTTCGCCGACAAGGCAGACATCTCGGAGGAAATCACTCGTTTGCGTAGCCACTGCATCCAATTCCGAGAGAGCTTAGAGACGAAAGATGCAGTCGGGCGTAAGCTCGAATTTGTCCTCCAAGAGATTTCACGCGAGCTCAACACCCTGTGCGCTAAAGCCTCTCGACCGGAAACCAATCGCCTCGGTCTGGATGCCCGGAATGAAGTGGAGAAACTACGCGAACAAGTCTTGAACTTGGAGTAAGTCGAGAAGATGACGTAGCTCGTGCTGCATCCTTATTTATCTCTCCACGAACCTACGAGTCGGAGCTATTAGTCGTCTCCGATGCCAACGCTGCTTTCTTCTCCTCAGCCGCTTCACGAAATCCACGAATTATATAGCTAAAGACTCCCAAGAAAATAAAGGAGTCGGCCAAGTTGAATATCGGGTAATCATAGTCGAGAAGCGGAAGGTACACGTCGATGAAGTCCACCACTTCGGCAGGTGTTCGAAAAAGCCTGTCGCCAAGATTGCCGGCGATACCTCCGGCAATCAGGCCAAAAATAATTTGAGGCCCAACCTTTTCAAGCTCAAGGCTATGCCGGAATAAATAAATGCCGATCAAGGCTACAAACGCAAGTGCAGTAAGAACCTCCGGGAAATCGGAAAACATACTCCATGCCGCACCGGGATTCGTGATGTAGGTGAACTCAAGGAACGCTTCTGGGCCATCAATAAAGTCTAGAACCAATATCGGGTTCTCTCTCAATAACGATGCCTTTCCCTGAGCCCAAGACTTCGTTACTTGATCCGCGGCAAGGGTGCCTAGAAAAAAAGCCCAAAAACGGACTGCGCTCATCGTATTTTATATTGTTGGAATGATAGAATTCGTACGAAAGGATTAAGCTTCGTCGTCCCCTAGACTGGCTTCAGACAAGGTGGCGAAGACCACTCCTCCTCCTGCGTCTTTGGGAGCACGCCCATGCTGCTCATACTCGGCCTGCCCCTGCAAGGAGTAACGGGCATAGGGAACGGCTTTGAGACGACTCTGACTGATGGGCTTTGCCGTTTCTTCGCAAAGACCATAGCTTCCATCAAAAATTCTATCTATGGCGCTCTCGACCTCCTGAAGCATCTCCTGCTCCCCTGCCACCATGGTGATAGCCACATCGCGATCAAACGATTCCGAACCGGCATCGGAAGAGTTTACGGAAAGTTCACCCGAACTTTCTCGGGCAGATGCGCCTAGGGTATCCTCAGAACGTGCTCCCAAACCAGCTTTCAATTGATCGCGCAACTTGATGAGGCTAACGTAAAAAGGTTTCCAACGGTCAGGCACTTTTGATGCATCACGATCAGGGCGAGTCGCACTTTTCTTTGGATTAAAACCAAGAATGTCTACAATCGAAGCGGACTTAGTCTTGTTTTTGGCAAAAGACTTCACAGGCTTTGAAGTAGCTATTGCCTTCGCTTTGCGTTTGGCTTCTCCGGCCACCGGCTCACCTTTTTCATTCTCGGCATCCTTCTTGCGGTCGAGAATGGATCTTACGTCGTCCAAGCTAAAACCAACTTCAGCAACTGGGGGATGAGACACTGGAGAGTCCTTAGACTTTCCTTTTTTCGTTTCTACCGCAGCGACAGCCTCCGCAACATTAGTAGGCACAACATCCTCAATGACCTTTTTCGCTGATTTCGCCGGCATTTTTCGTGCCTTTTTGGGAGAAGCTTTCTCTAAAGCCTCTTTCTTGGCAGGACTTTTTCGAGTGGACGACTCCTTCTTCGCGACGGACTTTGCTGTCGGCTTCTTGGCGACGGGTTTTCGGGCGACGGGTTTCTTTGCTTGTTGCTTGCTCATAAGAAAAAAAGGGGGGGATTGTTAAGAAATCTCTTTGGCGGACAAGGCCTCTGCGCATCTGGAAGAAACTTCGCCCCAAGGTTCAACGTATGTTAATTCAGGCACCCATCTCCAACTCCTAGGGCAGCGGACGCCGGAAGCATGCCGAACCTCTACGGAGGGTTCTCCTTGGGCGTTGGTATCGGCCTTTAAAATCACGCTAGACATAATAAACAACTCAGCCAAACTGTCCTCATTTCGACTCAGTGCAGCGAAAGTCTCGCTATCAGGATGACCAAGAATTTCAACCTCGGCGTCCAACGACTGACCAATTACTTTCTCAACTCGAAGTTTTTCCAGAGCTTCATTCACCACGGTGGTTTTGAAGGCTAGAATGGCACGAACGTCTTCAACTTTTGGCCCTCCTCGCCATGCACTATCGACTTCTGGCCATGCCTGTAAAGCTAAGGGTTCGAGGCAAAAGTCGCTCCCCTCTTCAAGGTACGCCCATGCTTCGTCGGTTGTAAAAGGAATGACGGGGGCAAGCAATTTCACGAGAACTCGAAAAATATTATCCAATGCGGTCTGAGAGGACCTGCGCAAGGGATCGTTCGGCGAAAGTGTGTATAGACGGTCTTTTAGCACATCGTGATAAACGGCGGAAAGAACATTCGAACAATACCGGTTCACAACCTGAATGCCGCGGTGAAACTCATAAGCATCGAAAGCCTTGGTAACGTCCTCAATCAGATTCGCCGTATTATCTAGCGCCCAAAGGTCAATGGGAGAAAGTTCCTCAAGGGGAACGGAGTCCGTTTCCCTATCAAAGTCGAAAAGATTGCCGATTTGAAAGCGGAAGGTGTTGCGAATCGTCCGATATCCCCTGACGATTTGATCAAGAATTTCCTCCGAAAGGGGTATGTCTCGGCGAAAGTCCTCGGAACAAATCCAGAGACGAAGCACGTCGGCGCCATAACGCTTGACGTAGGATTCCACGGTTTGAGGCTTTCCATCACTCTTGGAGATCTTCCTGCCGTCTCCGTCGACGACGAAGCCATGCGTAATGATATGGGAATAAGGAGCACCGCCATCTGCGATCATAGCCGTCCAGAGAGATGACTGAAACCATCCCCGGTGCTGGTCGCTCCCCTCCAAGTACAGGTCTGCGGGCCACTTAAGATCTTCTTTTTTCCGCAACACGGCTCGATGACTACATCCGGAATCAATCCAGACATCAAGAGTATCTGAACCTTTCGTCAACGACTTACCCTGCCAAGACTCGGGCAAATCAACACCTGCAAGCAATTCTTCCGCAGAAAGCTCGAACCAAAGGTCAGTGCCCCCATGCTCAACTTTATCGGCAAAGGAGCGAATCAGGTTTGCATCGAGCAAGGGTTCCTCCTCATCATCGAAGAAGACGGGAATGGGTACGCCCCAAGATCTTTGGCGAGAAATACACCAGTCCGGACGAGCTTCCAAAAACCCGCGAATGCGATTGCGACCCCATTCGGGAGTAAATGCAACCTCATCGAGAGAACCAAGGCCAGCGTTTCGGATTTCATCCTTATCCAACGATATGAACCATTGATCCATCGCCCGGAATACAACCGGCGTCTTGCTACGCCAGCAATGAGGATACTGATGACTGTGATGCTCGAGATGAAGAAGGGCGTCGTTGGCTCGAAGAAGAGCGAGTACGCCTTCATTTGCCTCGCAACCTTTTTTCTTTTCGAGAACCGAAAGTCCGACAAGGCTTGCAGGCACTTGCCCGTCATCGAGGTAGCAACCGGCATCATCCAAAGGGCAATAGATATCCATACCGTTAGCCAACCCTGTCAGGTAATCGTCCAAGCCGTGACCGGGAGCGGTATGCACGCAACCCGTTCCGGCATCCATCGTAACGTAATCGGCCGCGACAACCGGACTATCTCTATCAATAAATGGATGGCGGCTAACCCAACCGAGCAAAGACTCGCCTGGCAATTCACGACCAAGTTCATGGTTCTTCAATCCGCAGGATTCTGCAAATTTTTCCGCCAAGGAGGTTCCCACCCAATATGAATTACCCTCGGACTTCACCTCGACGTAGGTTTCACGAGGATTGACGGCAATTGCAAGATTGGCGGGAATTGTCCACGGAGTCGTAGTCCAAATAACCAAAAAGGCGTTTTGGCCTGCAATAAAGTCTCCGGATTCCCGCAAGGCGAACTTAACGTGTATGGCCGGACTTACGTGGTCTTGGTACTCGACTTCCGCTTCAGCCAATGCGGTGCGGCAGGGAATAGACCAATAAACAGGTTTTTTGCTGCGGTACACGAATCCCTTATCCACAAATTCAGCAAAGGTTCGTAAGATGACCGCCTCGTAATCGGGATCCATGGTGCGATATTCCCGATTCCAGTCGGCAAGCACCCCGAGTCGCTTGAATTGGCCTCGTTGCTTTTCGATAAAGCTTTCGGAAAACTCCTTGCAAGCGCGTCTAAGTTCAAGGGGAGTGAAATCCTTTTCCTGACCTCGCAGATTCTTGGTAACCTTGTGCTCGATAGGAAGACCGTGACAATCCCATCCCGGGACATAAGGAACTCGGTACCCGCAAGCACTCTTGAAACGCACGATGGCGTCCTTGAGAGTTTTGTTGAGGGCCGTCCCCACATGTACGTCTCCGTTTGTGAAAGGAGGGCCATCATGCAAAACGAAAGTTTCCCCCGACGCATTTTTCTCCTGCAGCTTGCCGTAAAGGTCGATGCCATTCCAATGATCCAAGCGAAATGGTTCGCGTTCGACGAGATTGGCTCTCATCGGAAAACCAGTCTGTGGCAAGTTGAGGGTTTCTTTAAGGTTAACGGACATAGGCTGAGCTGCCGCAAATGGTAGCAGAGGCGACAGAAAAATGTCCGTTTCCGAGTTCAAGTCAAGGTTCGATAGACAATTCCCACTCCCTTTTTACTTGCTTTCCCACAATAGAATATCACCCTGCCGGCCATTTCTAGATGGACAGCATACTAAATTCTTTACTCCACGGGCTAGAAGCCAATTCGCAGAATCTTTACTTGGTCGGTCTGGCGGGATGTATTCTCGTTGGCATTTTTCTCCTCACGAAAGGCGGAGACATCTTGACCGACGGAGCCAGTGATCTGGCACGCTCTCTTGGAGTTCATCCCGCCATTATAGGCCTGACTGTTGTTTCCATTGCTACCTCCGCGCCGGAACTGTTCACCTCACTGGCTGCGATAGCGGGAGACGCTAAAAATCTAATCACAGGAAATATAGTAGGAAGCAATCTTGCCAACATCGGACTGGTTCTGGGAATCGCCACGTTTATAAACCCAATTGCGATGAAGGGCTCACTTGCAAACTGGCAAACGAATCTGCTCTTATTGACCACTCTACTTTTTACCATTTCCTGTTTATGGATAGGCAAGGAATCCTTCGACCGCCCGCTTGGAATCGTTTTTAGTATTATTCTTGTCGCTTACCTGATCGTAGTGACTAGAGGAGCAATTATCGACCGCAAGGCAGCAAAGAATAGCTCGGAGGCGGTTCCCGAGTCAAAAGGAGACGAGGACCTTGTTCCGCCTTGGAAATCCCTCCTGATCGTCTTGGTAGCGTCAGGAGCTTTGTGGCTAGGTTCCGAGGTACTAGTCACAGGAGCCAAAGGCCTTGCCGAGTTCGCCTCCATACCTCAGGAGATAATTGGTCTTACGATCGTAGCCATAGGAACAAGTCTCCCGGAATTGGCAGCCTCCTGCGTTCTCGCCAAGCGAGGAGAGAGCGGCATGCTGCTCGGTAACATCGTGGGGTCGAACCTTTTCAACCTTACTTTTGTGGCGGGAATAGCGGGAATAGTTTCACCAATCCCCGT
>CALBIN010000249.1 GCA_937893275.1 uncultured Opitutia bacterium
GATGATTGGTTTCACGACATGTCCGTGGACATCGGTCAGCCGAAAGTATCGGCCCTGGTATTTGAAGGTCAGTCTTTCGTGGTCGATACCCAACAGGTGAAGAATGGTCGCATGGAAATCATGTACGTGAACGCCGTTTTCGGCGACGTTGTATGAGTAATCGTCGGATTGCCCGTATGTCAGTCCGCTTTTTACGCCGCCACCGGCAAACCAAGTCGAGAAATTACGAGGATGATGGTCGCGTCCGAAATTGGATGCGTTGAACTTGCCCTGACAGTAATTCGTTCGTCCGAATTCCCCTCCCCAGATGACCAATGTGTCCTTGAGCAACCCTCGCTGCTTCAAGTCCGCAACCAAGGCATAAGAGGCTTGGTCGGTTTCCTTGCATTGCCGTTTGATACCGCCGGGCAGTCCGCCATGTTGGTCCCAGCCCGGGTGATAAAGTTGAATAAAACGCACGCCTTTTTCCGCCAACCTTCGGGCAAGGAGGCAGTTGGCGGCAAAGCTCCCTGGTTTCCGGGCATCTTCTCCATACAGCTTGAAGGTGGAGTCCGGTTCCTTTGCAAGATCGGTCACTTCGGGAATGGACGATTGCATGCGGAAGCCCATCTCGTAATGAGCGATGCGCGTTTCCAGTCCGGGGTCGCCCGTCTTTTCCAGTTGGATCTCGTGTAGCTCCTTAAGCCGGTCCAACATTTTCCTCCGTCCTTCCGTGGATACGCCTTTAGGGCGGTTCAGGTAGAGAATCGCGTCCTTGTCCGCGCGGAAGCGCGTCCCAGAATGCTTGCCCGGTAAAAAACCACTTCCCCATAGTCGGGAAACCAGGGGCTGGCCTCCTTTGTTTTTGGTTACGAGAGTAACGAAGTTTGGCAAATTATCGTTCATTGACCCCAACCCATGGGAGAGCCAAGCACCCATGCTGGGACGACCGGGGAATTGAGAACCGGTCTGCATGAAGGTTACCCCCGGGCCATGGTTGATTGCTTCGGTGTACATGGAATTCACGATGCACATATCGTCCGCGGCTTTCGCAGTGTTAGGAAGGAGTTCGCTAATCCATTGACCGCTCATTCCGTGCTGGGAAAACTTAAAGGGCGAACCGACGAGTGGCAGGCTTGCCTGGTTTCCCGACATTCCGGTCAAGCGTTGTCCCTTGCGGATGGAGTCGGGCAGTTCCTTGCCGGTTTCCTCCTTCAGTCGCGGCTTGTGATCAAAGAGATCGATTTGGGAGGGACCTCCGGATTGAAACAAATAAATCACACGCTTTGCCTTGGCGGGATGATGCAGCCCATTTCCCGATTCCGCGTGAAGCATATTGGCCAGAGCCAATCCTCCCAGTCCTCCACCAAAGCGGCTGAGGAAGCTTCTGCGGTCAAGCCCGATGGGAGATTCGAATCCAGTGCAGATGGTTGAAGGTTTCATAGTGTTGTAGCAACTTATCGCTTGGATAGGTTGGCATCGAAATTCATGAGAGTCGAAACCAGGATGGTGACGGCGGCGAGGTGGGATGGATCATCCGTTTGAACTTTGTACTCTCCTGTTTGAAGGGGGTTGCTAGCGAGAAACTCCTTGGCCTTAGTAGAATCGGAGAAGAACGCTTTTTGTTCGGCCAGTAATTGCTTGAGGATTTTGAACTCCTCCTCCTCCGGTTTTCGACTGGTAAAAAGGCGGAAGGCATGAAGTAAGAGTTGCCCGTCTTTTTCCTTTCCAAACTCTTCAACTAATTTGTGGGCGGTTGCCCGGGCTGCTTCCAAGAATTGCGGACCGTTGAGCAAGACCAGAGATTGCGAAGCGGAGTCCGTGCGTTCACGACGGACCATGCAGACGTCTTTCTTGGAGGAATCGAAGGTCATCATTACCGGTGAAGGAGCCGTTCTTTTCCAAAAGGTGTAAAGGCTTCTGCGGTAGACGTTGGGAGCCCTGTCAGGATTGATCGGCTTGAAGGAAACTTTGAGGTCGTAAGGCCTAACTCCCGGTCCTCCCACTTTTCGCTGGAGCAAACCACTGGCCGCCAAAGCGGAATCTCGGATCATTTCGGCGGGAAGCCGGTAAGCAGGTGCTCTTGAAAGGAGCAGGTTTTCGGGATCAAGTTCTTGTCCCAACCGGGTGAACTGGCTTTTCTGACGATAGGTGGAAGAGAGAACCATGTTCTTGAACAGAAGCCTCAGGTCCCATCCTGAATCAATGAAACCCCGGGCCAACCAGTCTAGCAACTCGGGATGGGTAGGAGGCTTGCCTTGGCTTCCGAAATCCTCCGAAGTGGAAACCAAGCCGCGCCCAAAGATCATTTGCCAATACCGGTTGACCGTGACCCGGGCGAGCAATGGGTGGTCGGGCGAGGTCAGCCAACGGGCCAACCCCAAACGGTTCTCCTTTGGCGATGTTTCTTCATTTGGGAGGAATTCGGGCGTCTCTGACGTCACGACCTTGTCACGGTCCGAGTACAGCCCACGGTTGAGAATATGGGTCTCCCGATTTCCAGGCATTTCCTTCATCACCATGATTTCGGTAAGGCGCTGGCGCTGGCTTCCGTATTCCGACCGGGTGGCAACCAAGGCCATTTTTTGCGTTTGGTAGGATTCGTATTTTGATTCCAAAAAGAATTTAAATTCATCTGCCAGGCTCAGCTCCTTTCCCTTTCCGGCCAGGAGAGCAACTTCGGAAGGGGTCAAAGTGCGGTCGTAAAGGTAAAATTCATCGAGCATCCCATTCTTAAATCCGCGGTCTCTCATTCTTTGGGCAAAGGCAAGAAAGGGTGAACCTCCTCCTGTTATTTCACGGGTCAAGTGGTCCTTAACCACTTCGACATCGGCCAATTTTCCATTTTCGTATAGTTTCAGACCTTTTGCCTTACTCGATCCGTCGTAGTTAAGGGCTACATGCGTCCACTCGTTCAAGGGAAGCTTTCTTTGGGAGCGAATGCGAATTGCATTACCCGGCCAGAAATGGATCAGGGCAGGAGAAAGTTTGCCATCTTCGATCAATATTTCGTAACCCCTGCTGGCTGCGTCGGTCCATGCCTGAGAGCGGCGAACGAGGATGGCTCGTTCCAGTGACTGGGTGGGCTTTACCCAAAAGGCCATGCCGAAGGATTGATGCCGGTTGAAGTCACCGAATCCGGAAGGAAAGCTTAACGCATCGTCCCCGCTGAAAAGGATTCCCATCCCATATTTTCCTTCTGCCTCCTTGTTATTGCCATTGGTGTTGGCAGACTTGCCCGGGTTGGCAGTATTGGGATACTTGTTTGCCTCCCGGTCATCAAACGGGAGGTAGGCGATCGGACTGCCGAACTGGCGAGTCTTTCTTTGGATCTTCCACTTGTCGATGAGGTAGCTCTCGACCTTTTCAATATCTGCATCGGACAGTGCTTTGTCGTAGACGAGCAGTTCTCCGATTTCCCCATCCCAATTGTATTTGCCATCGAATCCACGATCCTTACCCACTCTGCTTGCCGTCACGTTCCCCGACGTTCTGAGCGAGACCACGGACAAGCGGGTGGGGTAACCGGATGATGCGTTGCCTGTAATGCCATTGATCCGTAAACTTCCCTTCCGAATGTTTTCATGAGTGTGTTTAGGATGCCAGAATTTGGAGCCGTTCGAATAGAAGTGATGGACCGAAGAATGGCTAAGAGGTGAACCGGAGTTGCCCGCCTTTTTGCTCAGTAGCCAGAAAACGGTTCGTATGTCCTTGATCTCCCTCCACTCGTGGTAATCGTTCTTGGAGGACTCGTATTTCATGACCGAAAACCCGCTTGCCTTTTTGGGGATGGTCTTCGGGGAACCAAACCTCTTGGCGTGATTTTCATTTCCACTAAGATCAAGCCACGTTTCTCCCGACGAATTGAGGTCGGCCGCATCGAGCCAAAGAGAGGGTTTCAGGTTTTTGGGTGTCCAGTTTGCCTCGGATTTCTTAACGGGGATAGAGGCTTCGGAGAAGAAAACCGCCAGGCCCATCGTTTCCTGCTTGGAGGAATCCTTGAACTTCTCGTAGGCTGTTCTTGCCTCAACGGATCGGGCGATGCCGGAAAGTTTTTTTTCCGCCTCTTTGATCTTGTCATCGCTCGGCAAGTCACCGAGTTCCAAAGTCGGCGTAGGTACGGATCCCGTAAAGTAGGAGTAGAGCCCTGCCTCATCGATATTATTGAAGTACGCGGATAAGGAATAATAATCTTTTTGGGTGATCGGGTCGTACTTGTGGTCGTGGCACCGTGAGCACTCAAAGGTCAACCCGAGGAACGCCGTCCCGAAAGTATGAACCCGGTCCGCAACGTACTCGATGCGGAATTCCTCAGGAACGCTGCCGCCTTCCACTTTTTGGGAGTGCAATCGGTTGAAACAGGTAGCTAGGATTTGATCCTGTGTCGCATTCGGGAGCAAGTCACCCGCTATTTGTTCGGTTACGAATTGGTCGTAGGAAAGGTTTTTTTGAAAGGCCCGGATCACCCAATCCCTCCACGGCCACACG
>CALBIN010000250.1 GCA_937893275.1 uncultured Opitutia bacterium
GAATTTTTCTGTTATCGGATCGGATTCCTGAGTACTTTTAATTGTCACTATGACAGGCAGAGCTTTGCCCTTCGGGAAGGATTGACTTGAGACTAGCGAGTCGCCGTCTTTGGAGAATTCGAGGTTGGTGGGGTTTGATCGGTTTCCACCAATTAAGGTGACAATTTGATCCCCGATGGGGACGACTATCCCGTCCGTCACTGCCGAGATGCGAATTTTTAGATCTTCTATGACGAGGAATTCGAGGTGAGGCGTTACCGAGGTGATGAGTCGTCCGCCGTTGGGACCACCTTCCTTTTGGTGTGCCGCGTGGTTATCCGGTTGAGCGTGATGGTGATCGTCTTTTCCGTTGTGGCTATGCCCATGACCATCGCCGTGCGGGTGTCCATGGTCATCATTGCAAGATGACCATAGAATGGTCGCCAGAGTCGCCGTGAGCGTGAGAATCTTCCGTGCCGTTTGTTTCATCTTTGAGTCCTTCTTATTTTGTTTGTGGTTTTTCGTTTTTATTAAATCAAGTGTCTGGATTGAGATCCTTGGCAAGGATCGATTCAACCGGTTTGCGACAGAATGCATAGAAGAGGGAGGGTGTGACCGCGAGACCGAGGAGAGTCGAAGTGACCAAGCCACCCACGATGGCGATGGCAACGGGTCCGAGAATTTCTCGTCCCGGTTCATGGAGGGCTAGAAGGATTGGGACGAGCGCGATACCGGCGGAGAGAGCCGTCATGAGGATGGGCGATAATCGTTCGAGTGTACCTCGTTCGACCATTTGTCGAGTGAAACCTTCCCCCTCATTACGCATGAGATGTAGGTAGTGGGTGAGGAGCATGATGTTGTTGCGTGCGGCAATCCCGCTCACGGCGATAAAGCCGACCAAGGTGGCGATGCTTACATTGTCTAGCTTGTACTTGGTGTAGAGAACGGCGCCAACGAGAGAAACGGGAATGATGCCTAGGGTAAGAAAGGCAAGAGCGAAGCTTCGGTAGTGGCCGTAGAGAAGGAAGAAAACGAGAATGAGAAGAATTGTTGAAGCATAGAATATTGCCGAGGTGGCTTCTCGTTGCGCTTGGTATTCGCCTTCAAGGGAGATGGAATAACCTTTTGGCAGTTTTACTTTTTCGGTAACTTCTCTTTGAAGGCGTTCGACCGCGGCATTGAGATTCTCTGTCGTTGGGTTGATGGAGACGACGAAGCGTCGCTGCGAGTTCTCTCGGAGTATCATGTTCGGTCCGGTTGCTCGGCGTATGTCGGCGACCCGTTCGAGAGGGATTCGTTGACCGCTTAGAGTGTCAACATAGGTTTGCTTGAGACGCTCTGGGTTTTCCCTCCATTCCTGCGGCAGTCGCAGCACAAGGTCGTATTTTCGTGTGCCCTCGTAGATTTCGGCGACTTTTTCGCCCGCCATGAGGGTCGCGAGTTCTTCGTTGAGGTCGCCGGGCGCAACGCCATAGGCAAGAGCCCGTTTGCGATCCGGTTCTATTCGCAACTGAGGAACGGAGGCTTGTTGCTCGGTTCGGGCTTCCTCGAGACCGGGAATGCCGCGGGCGACGTCGGCGATTTGAGAACCGAGGCGGCGAAGTTCATCGAGGTCAGGGCCAAACACCTTCACTGCAACTTTTGCGGAAACACCACTCAGCATGTGTCCGACACGGTCCGCGAGTGGTCCGCTCATAGAACTGAATGTGCCCGGAATGCTGCGCATGGTTGTCCGAATATCTTCGATGACTTCCTTCTGCTTCCTCCCCGACGATTTGTCGAACTCGATATCGAATTCAACGGTTGAGACCGGTACCACGTGATCTCCCCGTTCCGCCCTACCTGCCCGAAAACCCACGCTCTTGATGTCGGGGATACTGAGGAGAAGGTCTTGTCCTACGTGGGCGAGCTCGGTGGTGGTCTTGAGCGACGTTCCCGGTGCTGTCGTCATGGCGACGAGCGCTGAGGGTTCCTGAAAAGGCGGCAGGAAATTCCCGCCCATGTTCTTGAATGATTGATAGCTCAACCAGAGTAGTCCTATCATTATGGCCAAGACCATGAAGGGTTGCGAAAGCGAGAAACGTAACCAAGTAGCAGCAAAGGCGGATTTAATCCATCGGGTAAGAAAACTGTCGTTTGCCCGTGCTTTGCAAAGTTTATCCGGCAGAAGGTAGGAGCAGAGAACCGGGATGACTGTAAGGGCTACCAGAAAAGAGGCTGTCATGCTCACGATCGTGGCGATGGCGATTGGCGTGAACAGTCGGCCTTCCACTCCGCTTAGAGCGAAGAGAGGAAGGAATACTAGAACGATCAAGAGGGTGGCGTAGAATATGGATGAGCGTACTTCACCTGAAGCGTCTGCTATGACTTTTATTCTGGATTCTGGATTTGTAAGAGCAGCGTTTTCTCGGAGCCGTCGAAAAATATTTTCCATGTCTACGATGGCGTCGTCCACCACCATCCCGATGGCTACGGCCAATCCGCCAAGGGTCATCGAATTGACGCCGACACCGAGCAATTCGAACACCAATGCAGTGATCGCAAGAGAAAGAGGAATGGCGGTCAGAGTTATTAGGGTGACGCGCAAGTTGAGTAGAAACAAAAAAAGAACAATACTGACTAGCAAAGCTCCGTCCCAAAGAGCTTTTTCTAGATTACCGACGGCGAGGTCGATGTAGTCGCTCTGCTTGTAAAGTGGAATGATTTCGGTGCCGGTTGGTAGTGAAGAGCTTAATTCCTTCAAGGCTTGTTCTAGTTTTATCGTTAAGTCTAGGGTGTCGAATCCTGGAGATTTTCTAACGCTCATAATCACTCCAGCGTAACCTTGGGGGGCTTGATCGGGGCCGTTCGTATCGTGCCGAACGCCCATTCCCGCGTCCCCGCGCATGGGTTCGACGCCCCAAGCAACCTCGGCAACGTCGCGAATGCGAAGCGGACGGTCGTTGCGATAAGTGACCACAATGTCTCCGATGGCATCGAGATCCTTGGTCATGGCCAGATTGCGAACCATGATCTCTTGAGTGCCTTCCGTTAGAAATCCGCCAGTGGTGTTTTTTACGGATGCGGCAGTCGCCAAACGTAACTGTTCAAGGTTTATTCCATGCCTTAGCATTTTTTTGGGATTTGGGCGCACCTGAATCTGTTTCACGCCACCCCCCATAGTCTGGATTTCAGCTATCCCCGGTATCGCCTGAAGACGGCGGGAGACCACCCAATCCGCGAGGTTTCGAAGATCTCGAGGGTTGGTTGCGCCTGTGGTGTCCATCAATCCAATGAGCATTACCTCGCCCATTAGCGATGTGACCGGGGTCAAGTGGGGACGGATTCCCGGAGGTAGTTCGGACATCATGCTTGCGAGGCGTTCCTGAACGAATCTCCGAGCATCGTAAATGTCCATGTCCCAATCGAATTCGACGAACACGAGTGAGAGCGATACGTCGCTTGTGGAACGAAGACGATCCACGCCTGTCACACCCATGAGGGCATTTTCGAGCGGTATGGTCACGAGAGTCTCGATCTCCTCGGGAGCGTATCCCGGAACCTCGGTAAGGAGGGTGACGGTTGGTTTCGTCAGGTCGGGCAGTACGTCTACGGGCAAATCCAGAGCCTTTTTAAACCCAAGAAACAACAAGGCAGTTGCCAGTGCGAGGACCAGCGTTCGTTGGGATAGAGAAAACCTTATGAGTTTGTTAAGCATCGTTTTCAGGCGGTCGTCATGTCTTTGCGCTTATTCCAAAGGCGTTGCGCCAAGAGTGCGGTCAGCAACGTCATGGTCGCCGCATAGAAGATCAAGTACTTGTCGAGAGTGCCGTCCGTTACTTTGCCATGACTTTCATCGTTGGTTCCGTCCTTTGAGCTTTCGGCTTTTTGCTGGGCAGTCAATTCTGTGCCGTCTTCGTTGTGTTCGTGTCCGTGAGCGGCATCCAGCGCTTCCTTAAGGGAAGGTCCGCTTCCACTTCCTGCAAACGCTAGAGGGTAGGAACCCCGAGTGACTACTTCGTCACCGGGGAAGAGACCCCTCACGATTTCCACATACTTGTCATTGCGTTCTCCAAGAACTACCTGTGCAGGTAAAAAAGCGTTTTCCCACTCGAAGTCCTTCACGAAAACGATGCGGTTGGTAGGATCGCCTTGCACGGTGGCTTGTGGCACGCTTAAGACCTTTTCTCGAGAGCCAGTGACTATCGAGAATTCGATTCGCATTCCGGGTCGCAACTTCCCGTCGGGGTTGTTTACTTGAAAAATACCTTCCAGAGCCCCCGCGCTGCGATCTGCTTCGACATTGAAACGAAGTAGGTGAGCCTCGATCGCTTTCTTGCCTAGAGCCGGTACGCGAATGCGAGCAAGTGCTCCAAGCGTTACGGAAGCGGCTTCCGATTCGGGGATTTTAGCTACCGCCCATAAGGTTGAACGATCCGTTATATCCAACAGTTCTCGGTCGGGTTCAACGGGTTCACCCAAACGCACATGAGAGCGCACGACTATGCCACTTCGGGGTGCCCGCAATTCTATCGTGGGGGGGGGATTGCCGGGTTGTCGACTTTCTACTCGAAGCAGTGTCTGGTTGGCTTCGACTCTATCACCCTCGTAGGCGTTGAGGTCGATGACTCGCCCGGCGATCCTCGTCGAGAGTACGGAACGATTGGCGGGGATTTCCTCGATCCGACCAATCGCAAAGACTGTGCTCTCAAAGACTCTTTCCTTTGCCTGTTCGGTCTCGATGCGTAGGTTCCGAACGCCTGTCTCGTCGAGAATAACGGTGCGAGTTGCTCGCCTTGTCTGGTCGTCGGTTTCTCCGCAAAGCCAATTGTGCGATAAGACCATTATGTAAAGTGGTAAAAAAAATGGTGTTTTCATGGTATCGGAATCGTTGATTTATTTCCTAGGGGAAACCTGCTTGAGAATGGGTTCCATCTTTGGGTAATCACCCACAACTTCTCTTAATCTGGCTTTGGCCAAATGGTAGTTGACGATAGCCTCGAGAGCAGCGTTCTTCAGTTCCAGCAACTGTTCTTGAACCCGTTGCGTTTGCAGCAGACTTGTCTGGCCCTGACGGTAGGCGGCTTGAAAGTCTGCGACGTTCTTCTCCGCCAATTGCAAGATTTCTCCGGATGCTTCTTTGGCTAAGCGCCACGCATCGAGTCTGGCTCTAAAGGCTTCAGCGTACTCGTTTCGGACGCGAAACCGCAAGGCTTCGCTAGTTGCTTCAGCTTCGATACGATCGAATCTCGCTTGCTCCATGTCGTCGGCGTTGCGTTGTCGGAAGGGAATCGGAATGGAAAACCCGAGGCCGGCCAAGGTATTGCGGTCTAGTCCCGCGGAAGAGTAGGAGGAACGTTCCCTTTCCACGAAAAAGTTTACTTTCACATCTGGAAATCGGTTCGATTTTTCCAAGTTTAAAGCGGCATCAGCTTCATCTATCCTTGCCCTTGCGAGGGCATGGTCAGATCGTCGTAGCACGATTTTTTCGAGTGGTATTCGTTTTTTCGGCTCTTCTTCCGGAATGCCCAGTTTTCGGGCGATGCTTAGGTCTTCGCCTGCTTCCATCCCAAGTAGTTGCTTAAGTGCAAGAGTCTTGCTTTTTTCCTTTGTGGCGAATTCTGCCGCTTTTTGTTCCATTGCCCGCCCCGTTAGTTCGGCCTGCGCCAGATCGAGTGAAGAAGCCTCTCCCCGCTTCACTTGTTCCCTCAGGAAGCTTACGATTTCGGCGTTAACTCCCATGATTGCACGTTGTCCCTTCGTCCGTTGGTTCGCGGCCGCCAAACCGATTACAGTCCTCTCCACCTTGGCGGCCAATTTCCATCTGTGTCTTGCCAGTTCCGCCTCGGCTGTGGTTACTTGTCGCTTTCGCAATTCTCTTTCGCGACGAAGACGCGAGGACAGTGGAAAGCTTTGCCGTACGGCGATCTCAAAATTTCCCTCGTTCTCGTCGTTTCCCAAGGAATCCCCTTTTGCCGATACTTCCACTTCGGGGTTCGCCAGTTTGCCGGAAAGAAGTAAACGGCTTTCCGCTTCCTTCACGCGAGGTTCAGTTACCTGCAGGTCATGGTTGTTGAGGAAGGCCAATCGAATGGCTTCGTCTGTCGATAGCAACAAGACTTCCTTTCCCTCGCCGGTACCACTGCATAGAACGGCAAAGAGGGCGATAGTGAAAGGTTTTATTTGTGAAAAGTTTTTTAAAGTTGTCATGATTCAATAAAGGATTCGATCGATTCAGATGGGCATCTTCGATGCTCGAGCGACTTCGTGTGGATAAAGAAAGCCCCAAACGGTTAAGACCCGTAGTTCCAGAGGTGGTGAGAGGGTTAACCCCTCACGATAAATCCGAACGCGGCGTATCGCCGAGTAGAATCAAATGAGAAACCTGCCCGTGAAAGGCGGAGAGGAATCGTTCGGAGGGGGTATGATGACTGTGGGAAATACCGCGAATAGAAGGGCATTTCCACCCAACGTAATCAATCTGTCGGGCATGTCCCGAATCGGTATGAAAGAAGTCAGGGAGAGAAGCTTTTTGCACTGAACCTTGAAGAGGAATGCTTCAGGTAGATCGAGTATGCAGTCGTCCGAACAAGGAACTTGCTGCTCTTCGTGGTGATGAGCTTCGGAACCCAAGCACAGCGTATCGCCAGAGCTGTCTTCATGGTGGTGCGGGTTCGACCCAAGCAAGGAGAGGAGTCCACATACAGTTACTACACCGTTACCCATGGGTATAAGTGCAAGCACGGTAAACAATAAGATAGGAGTAAGACGAAACATAGTCTTTATCTTCTCGCTACATTATTACTGCTAATGCCTTAGTTGTCAAGCTGATGGGCGGTATGCCTTCAGTGAGAATTATCGGAGCAAATTGTGTGCGTGGTAGACCACGAGAGCGTTGGCGAGAGGTTCGCCTTCTGCGGTCTTCAATGCCTTCAATGAGAATTCGTAAAGCCGTCGATCCTGCATCTCGGACAGTACGAGTTTCACGGTTTTACCGTCTTCCGAAAGTGTGACCTTGGTTGCTTGGAGGGTTTTTACTCCTACTTGGGGGGAACCATAACCTTGATGGTACTTGTAGGTGTAGCTCTTTATCGCATAGGAATCAGCAGAACTCGCGAGTGTCTTGTCCATCGGTACGGTGAAAGTCAGGTCGAAGCCTTTTGCCGCAAGGTTCAAGCGTAGGACGTCCGCCGGGGTTCGTCCGTTCCAAGTGAGAGTCTGGATACCTTGGTTTCCCGCCCAACCATGAGAACTGTGACCTATCCAAAGTGTCTTACCATCGGGAGAGAAGCAAAGGCGGTTGTTGCCGGTGGCCAATCCATTGCCATCGAAAAACGGGATGCAAGCGCCCTGCATCTTGCCGCCGACCTCTTCTTGCATTACTCGCATGATTCGTCCCTTGTTCATCTCACCTACGAACAACTGTCCCGCATAGGGTCCGAATTTGCCTTTTGTCGAGTCTACTAGAGGTTGAGATGGAGAGTTGGCCATCAAACCGTGGGGAAATAGTACGGCAGCAGTCTCCCTGCGTTCGTTCAATTCGGAGACTGGTAGACCCACTGGTTTGTCTCCTTTCCAGTCCTTCTCCCAAATCAAGCTGCCGGCATGACCGTAGAATTTTCCCTGTTGTACGTGATGCAATTTACTGGTGCCTACCCAGTCGCCTTGGTTGTCGGTCACGAAGAGGTTGCCTTTGAGGTCAAAGCCAAGACCGTTAGGGGTACGCAATCCGGATGCCCAAGGATTCAATCGACCGTCCGGGGTGATTTGGAGAACCCACCCCCGATAAGGTACGCAGGCGTACATGCGCTGAAGATAGCTACGTTTGTCGAAAACACCTCTCTTTTCATGGCGAACGTCGGCTCCGCTGGAAGCCGTGCCGAGCGATACGTAGAAATTGCCAGCGTTGTCCCTTATGGGCCCGAAGTGAAATTCGTGGTAGTTCCCAGAAATGCCGAAGTCATCGCAGAAAGCCTTGTATTCATCTGCTTTTCCGTCTTCGTCAAGATCTCGAAGAAGGGTAAGTTCGGGGCGTTGGGCGACCATGACTTCTCGGTTGTTCAAAGCCACGACCCCCAGTGGCGTGTGTAGACCGTCGGCAAACAGTTTCCATTTGCCGGTGTCGGGACGCAAGGTGAAGACCTCGCCACCGACAAAGCAGGCTACGAGGCGACCGTCAGGCATGAATGAGAGACCGTCTGTCTGCGTGCCTTTGGCCCCGTAGCGCTCGAGCAATAGCTTGGGCGGTTCAATTTCAGCAAGAGCGTAGTAATCCGTTATCTTGGCTTTGACTGCGGAAAGAGGCAAACTCAGGCAGAAAAGAAGTGCGCAGAATACTCGATTCATTTTACGGAAACAGTTGCCAGTTGACTGAGGCGCTTGATTTCTTCCGGGTTCAACGCTCTTTCGTACACGCTCAATTCGTCTAGTAGGAATTTCGGATGAGATGTTTTGGAAGCTATGCTGACCTTGCCGACGGGTAGTCCTTCATCGGGTCGTCGATCCCGTTTTTTGTGAAGGATTCCGTCGAGGTAAATTCGAACAGAGGTCTGGTCCACAGATAGGGCCAAGTGATGCCATTCGCCGTCGATAATCGGTTCATCGGAGAGTTCGGGTTCAGTTAGCGCCTTTGATGTGGTGTTTTGTTTCAAGCCGGCAGTTATGATTTCCAAGCTATCTACGTTTGGCCCGGTTTTTTTAACTGAGGTCAGGCGAACGCTGTATTCACCGCTCGTGAATTTCCTTTTAACTTCCTCATACTTCCAGTTTGTCCAACTGCCGGTTCCTTCAAAGGGCAGGGTGGGGGTTAGCAGGTCGACTTCACCGTTGACGCTTAGTTGGAGAGGTCTGGAGTCTATGGATGCATAGCGAAAGCGAAGTCGATTCTCTCCGTCTTTTTCAATCCGAACCTTCCATTCGACGAATTGTCCGAGTTCGGTGCCGAAATCGAGATACCCGGATCCGTGATGGCCGGGATTACTTGCCTGTTTCTTGGGGCCCTTGAACTTGGCATGTTCGGCTTCCAGTCCGTTTCCGGGATCGTCGATTTTCAAACTGGTTGAATGGAAGGAGAATGCTTTCTCGGATGGCGAGTATTGAATGTTTCCACCTTTTTCCCAACTAACAAGAGATGATATCGAGCGTTTGGGATCCGTTAGTTTCACCCACGCAGTCAATCCTGCGCCGGAGCTGAAATCGCCTTTAGGTTGAGCGGGCGTAATCTTTTTGCCTCCGGATAATTGCCAAGCTTGTCCGATGACCCCCGGGTGAAGGATTCCTCTTCTATTGTTACTGGCAATGAGGTCGTTCATGCTCAAATACAGTACGGGTGCTTTTCGAGGGATTTCTGATTGCCTGATAGAGAAGCTTTTCGACTCTGCGGGAGTCAATAGAAGTGTTCCCTTGTCGATTGTTCCTTTGTTGCAGGTCGTATTGACGCCTGCATCTGGCGGAAGAGGGAATAGAAGATCTTCGTGAGAGTTATTTACAGTGAACTTTCGAAGCAGACCGCTCTTGCCGGGAAGTTTTACGATTAGTTCGGTGAATTCGGCTTTTCCGTATTGATATCGAAATTGAGGAATTCCGTCTATCAAACGATAGCCCAGGAAATTGATTTCTAGGCTTCCTTTTGCCTGACTTTTAAAACGAAACGGAAAGTTTCTCTCTCGCAAATAAACTCTCCCTTCTATCGTGGGGAGAGTTCTCCAGCGACCAAAAGCCCCGTTCTTCTTGATGAAGCCGTCTCGCCATGCGTAGCGAAGTTGGCAATTCCCTGCATCCCAACAGTAGGAATGACCTCCGGGGAGGGATACTGCAATTGCTGCAGGAGAAGAGTCGGGCATGAAGGTGCGATGGACGAGAGCTAAACCAGATTGGGATTGCGAGAGGTTCGAGGCGTTTGCGTTTTTCGAGGCGTCTTTCGCTTTGGCGATCAGTTCGTCCATCTTCGCCGGGCGCGCCTTGGCAACAAAGAGGGTCCCGATCATTACGAATCCATGGCCGGGGAAGGTGCAAACATAGGGATATTCACCTTCCTTTTTGGGAGCAACGAAAGTGACGATGGTTTTCTTCCCTGGAAGCACTACTGGAGTCGAGGCGATCACGTCTTCGGATTCCGGGATATAATGTCGGTTCGGACCATCTGCCCCAAGCGCTATGGCGGATTCGACTATTCTCATCCGACTTCCAGGCTCGACGAGCACGAAGTTGTGCATCATCTCGTCCACGTTGTCGAAAAGCAGTTCCACTTTTTCGCCCGGTTGGACGTGAAAGGCAATCGGGTCGAACTTAAGCCCGGGCTTGACGGAGAGGCGAAGTTTGGCTCCTTCGGTGCAATTAATTATCAATATGCCCAACAAAAATGTTGAGAACAACCGAAGGATGCCGTCGGTGCAGACTGTTTGCTTCACAGCTTACGAAGCTTTAAATTTCGAAACCTGACTTGTCCGCCGTGCTCCTGAAGCATGATGCGGCCCGATTTAGTTCCGAAACCTGGTCGAGCCTTGAACTTGCTTTTACCGTGTCGTTTTTTCCAGTCTTCGGAACCGATTTCAATTTCGGCTACCTTTTCGCCATTTAGCCAATGCTCGAGCTTCCTTCCTTTTGCCACGATGCTACTGAGGTTGAATACTCCGGGGGGCTTCAGCTTCTTGTGGGCGGATGCTCCCTTGATTGCATAGATTGAGGCGGTAGCTCCAAGGTGATCCGGAGCGTAATTCCCCTTGGCATCATCAATGATTTGATACTCGGGTCCCAAAGTCGCCCCGGAATAATCGGTGACCCTGTACTTTACGCCACTGTTGCAACCTACGGCTATTTCCCATTCAAAGGAAAAAGCAAAGTCTTTAAAACTTTCCTTGGTGTACAGGTCGCCGGCTTTGTTCTTGCGAAAGATGCAACCATCTTCCACTACCCAGCCCTTAGCCGGAGGTCCCCCCGAAAGGTCTGTCCAACCTTTGAGGCTTTTACCATCGAAGAGTTTAATTTCCTTGAACTCTGCCAAGGTGAAAAGCGGATGAATTATCGATACCAGCAGTGCGAATCGCATGTTCTTTAGAGCTTATCCCGACTCCGGTCCGCTATCCTTATTCTGGTCCCGTGGACCGCGACCACCACCGGATCTGCCTCTCCCTCCTCGACGACGCCCTCGATTGCCGCCACCGTCTTGCCGTTCGCGATTTTCTTTGTCTCTTCCTCCGCTTCCGCCAGAGCTTTTGCGGGAACCGCCTGCACCGCCTTGACGGCGTAGACGGCTGTCCATTGCGGCTACCTTTTTTTCAAGTCGGGTTGTTTTAAGATGAAAATGTCCGATTACCAGTAGGACGCCGTATATGATGAGAGCATACTTGCCGAAGGCGACGTCGCCCCACTTTTTGTTCCAAGCTACATAGACGGCCGCAGTACCCATGATAGCGAGGGCAAACAGCATCCCGGCGTTCCAGATTAATCTGAAACCACCTGAAGGGCGTTCCCGACCAAGCACTTTCTTGCTGTTCATGAGCAAAAAGAAACTCAAGTAAGCGACGGGGATCAAAGTGAATCCAAATACGGAAGTGGGAACGGCCAACCAGAAGGCCGCATCACTCCAGACGAATGGCCCAAGTACTCCAACGCCTGCAAGAAGTGCTCCGAGGATGAAGGGCTTTCCTTTGTGAGGAACTCCCATGATCTCGCAAATTGCATGTCCATTGATCGTCATTAGGATGATTATCGTGGAGAGAGCCATACCGAGTACTCCTAGGCCGAAGATCCAGTGAGAGAATACCTCGCCCGTCAGGTTTTTCAAGGACTTGGCTAAGTTGAATGCATCTCGTTTTACGAGCATGGCTGCCATGTCCTTGTCGGCATCGGAAAGGTTTTCTTTCAGCTCCTTTTTTTGGACTGGCGCCATTTTCTCGTAGGTCTCGGAGCCGAGTTCGAGACCTAATCGAGCGTTGACCAGACCGTCGTATCTCTTTTCCAAATTCCCTTCAAGTATGCGTTCTTGATAGTCAACGTAGGCGGATTGAGGTTTTACGTTGAACTGGGAGCCTGCGGCAATGACAACGCAGGAAGTGGCTATAACGTAGGGAATCAGTAGGGCAGTCCAGAGATCGAACTTGGCAAGCCCGCGATGTTCCCGACCCCATCGTCTGCGCAACAAGACGAAAGGCATGAAGAACGTCATGTTGATTCCTACCGCAGTGGCTGCGGCCGAAATCATCACGTCCTTTTGCATGGTTACAATCTGAGATTTCCAGAATTCACTGAATTCTCCTGTGGCGGCAAGCGCTTCGTTGTACTTTGTCGAGGGTTCTGAGAACAGCGATGGATCAGGGATGAAACCTGCTGCGATTTCCGCCCATGGCAAGTTACCTGATAAGCCCATTTTCACAACTACGCCGACGAACGCCAAAACGATAAGGGCGACCATGATTTTGAGAATCCGGTCGAAGGCTTTTGCTCCCTTCGCCCCCTTGTCGTAAGCCAGAACTGCGAGAGTAGCAGTAATCAGAAGAAAAGCGCAGACAAGAACCTTACCCCAAGTGTTGTTCAGTGCAGGAAACAGGTTTTGAGTGACGGCAGCCGTACCAAGAGAAAATTGAGGAAGACACCAAACCACATTGGCCAGGATGGTGGCTATTGCCCATCCCCAGCCGAGCACGGGGTTTATGTCCTCGTTGATTGCCTTGAACGGGCTTTGTCCCGTGGATAAGGTGACATGGGATATGGCGCACAACATGATGACGCCGAGCACGATTGCTACGGGTTGTAGCCAAAGCAGAGAGTAACCGGCGAGGACGCCAAGGAACAGACTGGAGGCAAGGGAACCGCCGCCGAGAGTTATGGCGCTTTGAAGCCAGCCGGGACCCGATAGTTTTACATAGGCGCCAATTCGAGAGCCGATGCCCCCGAGTTCGGCTTCGCGCAACATGACGCATTCGTTTTCAAGTTTCGTAGGCATGGGAATGATACTATTTGATTTGGGTTCTTGGTAGAACGCTGGTAGTCGCCGGATCTTCGAGGATGCGGCGAGGCGGGTGTAGCCTTAGGGCTTTTATTTTACGGTCATTACGCCTCGCATTAAGGCGAAGTGACCGGGGAAAGTGCATACGTATTCGTAGGTTCCGGTCTCTGACGGAGCCTTCATTACTACCGAGTCGGTTTCACCAGGCCCCAGAAGCTTTGTACTGGCAATAACGTCGCCTTTCAAGGAATCTGGCAAGGCGTTTGTGGCATTTGCACCAGCTCCGAGAGCCTTTTGTCCGAAAGCGATGGCTGTTATGCCTTTCTTCAGGATTACAATATTATGTCCCATGGCGATTTTAGGAACCACGCCAATGTTCTTGAGCACGATTTTCACTTTCGACCCAGCCTTCACTTCGAAGGTCTTTACGTCGAATTGCATGGTGTCGTTGCCCGAGATGGTCACGGTTTGATCAACCTTCCCATCCTTTGAATCTTTGGCATTGGCATGCGAAATGCCCATGACTGTTAAGAAGACGCATGTTGTAGCAATTGCGGTAAGTTTCATATGAATGAATGTATAGTAGGAAAAGAGGTCAGATACAAACTATGTGGCGATGAAACCGCAACCCGAAAGCCTTTGCAATCGCTAGTTTAGCTAGGAGAGCTTGCCGATACTAAGAGGGTTATCCCGTTTTACCGGTAGGCATGTAACGATAGTACACTTCCAGCATGAGAATCGTCATTGTGGTTCGGTAAATGTCGGAGTCTCCGTGGTAGTGAGCCCCGTGGGGCCAATGCCCGTCGGATTCCTGAGCCGAGCATACGATTTGCTGAAAGTTTTTGTTCCAAGCTCTCCAGTATTTTTGCCCGCCGCTCACGCCTGTGGCTTGAAAGCAGGCTTGGGCATGGTAGTACCATTCGTACACGTTGACGCCTTTCCATTCGGTCGCTTGGTTGGCGATGATCCATTCGAGACCTTTTTGGGCCTCCTGGGATTTGGCGTTTTTCCAAATTTGAAGGCAGAGAACCCCAGTGCCGGTAAGGCTCGGTTTTCCTCCACTTTTCCTCTTGTAAGCGAACTTCCCGGTGGCATCCTGACATTGTTTAGTGTACTCGACTGCCTTGTCCATGGCTTCGTCGAGGCCATCTATGGAAATTCCCGTGTAGGCGGCGGCCTTCAGTGCTTGAATGTTCCATCCAGTAACGGAAAGGTCGGTGTGAGCTCCTACTCCCTTGCCGTATCCATATGCCCAACCGCCATTTTCGTTTTGTCCTTTGACGACATGTTCGGATGCGCGTTTGGCATAAAGTTCGAGCTTTTTGATCTTAGTCATCGTGTAAGCTTCACAAAGGGCGTAAGTTCTAATCGGATGACTGTAGGAACCTACATTTCCGCCCGCCATTTTTTCAGGAGGGTTGTTTGATGCAGTTAAAAAGTTAATGGCCTTTTGCACCGTTGGGCCAAATTCCGGCGAATCTTGAAGTTCGCAATGGCCCAGAAAACTCAGCAAAGCCATAGACGTCATGGCGTTAACGTCAGTTTTAACTGGTGCTCCGTCATCTCCTTTGGCGTCTTTCCCCCACGAACCATCCGCCGCCTGAGTGTTCTTGAGCCAAGTAAGTCCCCGAATGATTGCAGTCTCGGTAATGTCTTTACCTCCGCCCGAACGCAGTCTGGCCACCCGTTTTTTCGGGTCGCAGCGATTTTGCATAGTTTTGGGAAGATTAAGCCCGATACCCTTGAGCGCGCTCTTCATGGCATCGTTGTTCATGCTGACTTCTCCGGTCTCTGGTGAAGCAACATCCACTACCGCAGCTAGTTCCTTGACGTCGATTTCGTTGAGGTCAGGCATTGCGATGTCGGAAATAGTAGTAGCTCGAAAAGTAGTTTTAACTGTTGGCTTCGCTTTTTTCTGCCGCTGCATCAGCTTAACTTTTTGTTGCTTCTGCTTTTGTTGGGTTGGCGCTACGCCCGCATCGGCGAAATCGGATGAGCCTTCACCGCCACCGGCTACATAAATGATCAACCCCCACATCAAAACCAAGAAAATGGTTACGGCAAATAGTGAGACAAGCAGGCTGTTGAGGAGGCGGTATTCCCTGAGGTATTTCCCTAATGCACTTTCTACCGGAGGGGCTACGGTTACATGGTCATACTCTTCTTCCCCCATCGGAATTTCTTCGGGATATTCGGCTTCCTGATCCATGATGTTTTTCTAAATGTTTTAAATTTATCTTTTCACTGTACGACGCCCGAGGCGTAGAGATTCTTAGATTTATTATTCAATGTAAGAGCGAAATTTCCCTAGGTCAAGTCCGGTCGACGGCTTTGCTTTTCTACACTCCGATCCATTCCCCGTCATGCATCTAGCTTTTTTCATAGCTCGAGCCTCATAAGGAATTCTTGCAATTATCTAATGAAGTAGTCTCGATCTTTACATGATTTTAGGTAAGATGTAAGATTGTAACTTGCGGTCTGTTCAATGTAGATTGATACTTCTTACTATTCCAATGCCTTTGAAATTCTCATATTTTTTCTTTTTTTGGGTTGTTTCGGTCATGCTTTTTTCCGTCGTTTCGGGCCAAAATTCAACGCAGGATGAAAATGCCAGCATCAAAAAGGAGCAGACTCCCAAGATCGAGCGAGTTTCTCCGGGTGTTTATCGTGTAGAGACCATACTCTTAGATAAGAACAGGAAC
>CALBIN010000251.1 GCA_937893275.1 uncultured Opitutia bacterium
AATGTTTGCAGGTAGGCCGTAACCCTTTAATGTTTCCAAGTGTTTTCCGTCAATGGTGAGAAATTGAACGGTGTGGTGGGCTCGGTCGCAGATGACCACTTTTTCGTCGAGGCCGGGGCGCCTGTCGATCCATATGCCGTGCGGGGTGGCAAACTTGCCCTCGCCCTTCCCGGGGCCACCAAACTTGGAGACCCAGTTGCCTTCTTTGTCGTAGCGGTGTATCCAGAAGGATCCGTAGCCGTCCACAAGAAGAAACCCACCGTCGTCGAGGAAGGCGAAGTTGGTCGGCAGGAAGGCGTCGCGTCCCCAACGCTTCACGCGAACAGTGTCTTCGTCCTTGCGGTAGACTCCACTGTCCATGGGGGCGTACTTTTCCCAAACGGTTTCTCCCTTGAGTGTGAGCTTGGCAAAGGCCTTTACGTTCTGGTAGGCGCAAACGTAGAGAAATTCCTCTTTGCCTTCTTGGCGTACTTCAAGACCATGCCCGCCACCTTGGAACTGGTTGCCGAATGCCCGGATGAACTTGCCCTCCGGATCGAATACGAAAATAGAGGGATGATCTTTCAGGTTGGCTCGACCTTCATGGATTACATAAAGGTTGCCTGACTTGTCCACGGCGACGTTGTGTGTCGTTTGCCAAGTGTACTTTTTGGGAAGTTTTGCCCAGTTGTGATGAACCTCGAAGCGGTGCTCTCCCTCCCCGATAACCAGTTGCTTGGATTGACTTTTCTTTGCTGCCAGCACGGTTGGAGCTGCGATAGAGGCTGTTGCTGCGGTCGAAAGAAAGTGGCGACGAGAGAGAGTTTGACTATTTTTCATGAGGAGGGAGTTGTGGGTTAAAGAGGTTTTGAGTTACGTTAAATATGTAACGCTAGCAAGCAAGTCTACATGTTCATCTTAAAAACTTTTCAAAAGAGAATTTTACCGTCTATTTTTAAAATGCCGTTACGATGTCTTTACTCTTTCACTCATGAAGTTTGCCTTCTCCGAAACTTTCTTATCTTTCTCGTCGTTCTATACCAGATGAATGACAATGTCTTTAATCAGTTCGAGTGCGGTCACCTTGCTCGGCTTCTTTGGTTCCATTCCTAAGAAAGTGGAACGAGAGACATCGATTGATTCCCAAGTATCCGTGGATGAGTCGGCGGATCTCATGAATCGAGTACGCTCGGGCGATGAAACTGCACTCACGAAACTTATTGATCGATGGAAAACTCCTTTGTTTCGCTTTTTTCATCGTTCCTTGAGGAGTCATGCCGATTCCGAAGAATTGACACAGCAGGTTTTTATAAAGCTTCATGGTTCCGCTCATCGCTATAAGCCTACGGCCAAGTTCTCCACTTATCTTTTCACTATAGCCCGAAATCTATTACTGGACGAAATAAAGCGACGGAATCGCCGACCCGTCGATACCGTAGATCCTGCCGAATTGAACATGGCGACTCCTGGTCGAGATCCACGAGACGAAATCGAGGAGGCTTTGGAGATTTGCCTCGATCGCTTGCCGGAAACTCATCGCACCGCTTTGTTGCTTAGAGTCCAGAGAGAATTATCCTACAAAGAGATTGCCAACATAATGAAGGCGACCGAATCCGTAGTGAAAACTTGGATACACCGAGCACGCCAACAAGCCCGCAAGTCACTGGACGACCTCCGCGCCACGTCATCATGAAAAACAAATTCGAAAACGCCGAACGTATCGACCGATACCTGATTAACGAGGAGGGGACCCCCTCGGAGGCTTTGACTGAGCGTACACTCGAACGCATCCGCCAGCGTCGGCAAACGACTTTATTGCCGTCTCCCTTCCGTTTCATTCTCCCTCTTGCGGCTTGTCTTGCCGCAGCCTTTTTCTTGCCGGACTTTTTCAATGGAAACGAAACTGCAAAGACATCGGGGACTGACGGCAAAGGGACCTCGGGAGTGGTTTTACCTTCCGTTCCTTCGTCGGATGAACCGTATTTCGATGACATTCTTCTGCTTGCCGAACCGTTTGAGCGAGAAATCCCTTTGCTTGACGAGCAAACAATAGACCTCTTCGCCATGTTGACCGAAAACCTTGAAGACTGATGAAGACCTTCACCCGCTTACTTTCGACTGCTATCCTTTCGCAACCTTTTGTATTTCTGCCTCAACTTACAGCCGAGAAATCAGATCCCTCCCATCCACCTCCTGAAATTCTTCCTGTAGTCGACGGTGGCAAGGCGGGGAATCATCGAGGACAGCATCCCCGATTGCCTTTGCTCGAGGGCGAGGGCGAACAAATCGAGATGCTCCGGCGCTTGCTTGACACTCCCCCCGAAAAGCTACGCTTGATGCGTGAAACTATTCAGCGACTGGAAAAAATGTCGCCCAAGGACCGCGAAGACATGCACCGTCGCCTTAAACGATTTCGCGAACTTCCCAAGCAGAAGCGAAGCGAGGTGTTCCGCAAATTTCATCACAAGCAGATTTCTCTTCGTAGTTACTGGGACAGCTTGCCTGCTAAAACGCGGGAACAGGAACAGCTCGAGTTTCAGCGACTTCTCCCTCGCGAACGCAAAGCATTTATGGATCGAGTTTTGGGCAGGTCCGAGCGTGGCGGAAAGCCTCCCGTACCGCCCCTTGGCCCACCTAGGAATGCTCCCCGCCACCGACCGCCATCACCGCCTCGCTGAAGAGGGTTGAGAGGGAAGGATATGCAAATAGCTATTCGACCTTTTCAGGTCGACTCACTCTTTCAACTTCGAGGAGCTTTGCTTTGTCTTCACCTTTTCTTCCAAGCCTTATGACGCGTTTAAGGAAAGTCCGAATTGGAGTTGGTTTATAGGCTTGGGACCACCTATGCGATATCGGATTTGTTGAGTGACGTGCCCTTGTCGTTTTCTCAGAAATGGGTCTGTTGCTATAAAACCTTCAGGAGTTCTAAGATCCTCTTCGGATAAGCAGATTGTTCCGGAGCAAAAAGAAAGCCCGCCGGAAGGCGGGCTTTCTTGCTGAATGATAAATTACTTTCGAAGGCTATCAACGTTTTGAGCCGTGCTTGCCACACCTTTTGCCATTCGGTCTCGCATGTTGCGGAGGACCGCCTCTGCCACGATGCTGACCGCCGGGTCTAGCGTGCGATGGTTTGCCTTGCTGTCCACTGGGCCTTGCGTGCCGTGGAGGACCGCCTGGTCCGCGACGATGCTGACCACCGGGTCTAGCGTGCGGAGGTTTGCCGTGCTGTCCACCAGGTCTTGCGTGTCGGGGAGGACCGCCGTGACTCCCACGATGCTGGACTCCGTGTCTAGCTTGTGGCCGTTTGCCGTGGTCGCAACCGGGTTTCCCGCGTGGGGGTCCGCCGGGTTTTCCGTGCGCTGAGCTTGGACGATGTTGAGGAGGTTTGCCTGCGTGAGATGGACCTC
>CALBIN010000252.1 GCA_937893275.1 uncultured Opitutia bacterium
CACCGAGTACGTAATGGCGGCGGCGTTCTCTCCGGATGGAGAACGTATTGCAACGGCGGGAGCGGATGCCTTCATCAAGGCTTGGAAGGTGAAGACGCTCAAGGAGTTCAGCACCTTTTCCGGGAGACAAGCAAAGTTGCCCAAAACGGATTTGTTATGGAAACTGAATCCCACGAAGGAAAAGCCGGAGAAGGACGATGATTGGATCGTCGCCGTGGGAGCGGATGGAACACCGAGAGTGTTCACTGATTTGATCGAGCACGAGGGAGCCCAAACCTCGACCGGAGCCAAGGAACGGGCGTGGACGAATAACGAATTCGGGCTTACTGCAGTAGCTTTTTCGGAATCGAACAAACAAGTGATCACTGGCGACGTAAAAGGCGTGATCACCGTTTGGGATAAAAACGGAAAAAGCCTCAGGCAGGTGAAACCTGAACCAACGGACAACAATGCGACCGCCGAAAGCGGCTTGATTAGCTTCCGCAACGACGTCTTGCCTATTCTTTCTCGTTCCGGATGCGCGGGGGGCAGTTGTCATGCAAAAGCGGGGGGGCGAAACGGTTTTCAGCTTTCGATTTTCTCTTTTGACCCCAAGAGCGACCATCGTGAAATCGTGTGGGAATCCGGAAGTCGAAGAGTAATGCCGGCGGCTCCGGAGGAAAGCCTGTTGCTTCGGAAACCGACGCAGGCAATCGATCACGAAGGCGGAAAGCGCTTCGAGAAGAACTCGGCATTCTACAAAGTTCTACGGGACTGGATTGCACAAGGCGCCCCCTACTCCGTCCCGGGGGAACCCGAGCTCGATCTAATCGCAGTAACTCCGCCTACGGGGCGTTACAAAAAGGGGCAGAAAGTTCGACTTAAAGTAACCGCTCGCTACTCCGACGAATCCGAACGAAGCGTCACCCACCTCGCCGAGTACCACTCGAACGACGAAGGGATGGCGGTCGTCGACGAGGATGGTGTCGTCACCTTGGGCCAACAATCGGGAGAAGGGGTGGTCATGGTTCGCTATCTGGATGAAGTGGCCATTGTACGCCTTACGATACCCGTAGACAAACTGCTTCCCAAAAATGCATACGATGGCTTGACGGTCGGTAACGAAATCGACCGTCTCGTTTATTCAAGGCACAAGGAAATGGGTTTGCTCGTTTCCGAGATCTGCACCGACTCCGAGTTCATTCGGCGGGCATCAATCGACACGGTGGGCAAGCTGCCCAAGGGTACGGCAGTCCGCAAGTTTCTAGCCGACAAGTCTCCCGACAAACGCAAAAAACTTGTCGATTCGTTGTTAACCGATTCCGACTGGGCCGACTACTGGGCGATCAAGTTCGGGGATCTGCTTCGCCCGAACATAGAACGGGTCGGTGTCAAGCCCGTCTACCTCATGGATCGCTGGATTCGCAGGCGCTTTCGCGAAAACGTTTCCTACGACGACTTTGTTCATGAGTTGTTGACGGCCGAAGGCAGTAGCCACAAATACGGACCCATCGCGCTCTATCGCCACAAGCGAGAACCCGCCGATGCGGGAGCCTTCGTAAGTCGCATCTTTCTAGGCGTTCGATTGGAGTGTGCGAAGTGCCACCACCACCCGAATGAAAAATGGAGCCAAGACGATTACTACCAAATGGCGGCTTTCTTTGGCTCAATGAAAAGGAAGGGACAAGGTATTTCAGCCCCGATCTCGGGTGAACCCGAGTATTGGTGGTTCCAACCCGGTGGAGAAGTCAAGCATCCTGTGACGGGAGAGAAAATGGTGTGCAAAGCGCCGGACGGTCCGGTTGCCGAAATTCCCGAAAGCCTCGATCCGCGCAAAGCCCTGCTCGACTGGATGCTGGCCCCTGAAAACCCTTTCTTTGCCCAAGCAGCGACAAACCGCATCTGGGCGGAGTTCTTCGGTTTTGGAATCGTGCATCCGGCGGATGACTTTCGAGCCTCGAACCCTCCCTCCAACGGTCCGCTTCTGGCATGGTTGGCCAAGGATTTTATCGCTCACGATTACGATCTCAAGCACCTCATGCGACGCATACTGAATTCCCGTGTCTATCAGGCATCCTCAATGCCCAACCAGACAAATGCTCGAGACGAACGAAACTATGCAAGGTCTCTACGTCGTCGATATGCCGCCGAGGTCATGGCAGGAGCGGTAGCGCAAGCTACGGGGATCTCGGAACAGTTCGACGGACTTCCACCCGACGCCCGAGCAACGACAGTCTGGAACACTCGCGTGGATTCTCTCTTCCTCGATGTTTTCGGCAGGCCCGATGCCAGTGCGGAGGCACCATGCGAACGAGACCCATCCCCCACCATTGTACACTCGCTACACCTAATGAATTCGGAAAAGCTCCAGACCCGCATTTCGCATGAGGATGGACGTGCCGCCACACTCGCCAAAAGCGATAAAAAGCCCGAAGAACTCGTGGAGGAAATTTACCTCGAGTTGTATGCTCGATTTCCGTCCGAGGAAGAACGGAAAATTGCGACAAAATCCTTTGAGGATGAAAACGCCACTAGAAAAACTGCATCCGAAGACTTAATCTGGGCCTTGATCAACACGCCAGAATTCGTATTGAATCATTAGTGAAAAAAATGAGGAATTTAAAACAAAACTGCGATGGCTTGGGTCGTCGGGATTTCCTTCAAGTCGGAATGGGGGCATTGGGAGGTCTCGGCCTCACCGATATCCTTCGCCTTCGCGCGGAGGCTAAAGCTGCAGGCAACGGAATGAAAGACGTCCGCTGTATTTTCGTTTGGCTCGACGGTGGCCCTAGTCATTACGAAACCTTCGAC
>CALBIN010000253.1 GCA_937893275.1 uncultured Opitutia bacterium
CCTGGGCCGAGCCCTCGGCTTGGGTCATAACGTATTTTGCAAAATCCTTGCACCAATGTTCGTTGGTATTGAGGCACTCGACGGGATAGACGTTCCCACCCCACTCCTTGGCGTCTTCCGCCAACTCGTGACCCAGTTCATCCGTCGTCTCGAGACAGTCCGCAACGAAGCTGGGTGAATAAATCATCAACTCCCTGTTTCCTTCCTTGATCAGGTTCTCGACCACTTCCTCCGTGTAGGGTGTTATCCATTCCTCACGGCCGAAACGGCTTTGGAAAGTCATCACCGCCTGCTCGGACTTGAGGTGCTTGAGACGGTCGACGATCAGGCGGTAGGTCTCGTAACAATGACGGTAGTAATCGTCGCCTTTGAAAACGACCCTTCTTTTCTGCATCCCGTGAAAGGAAATGACCAGTTTGTCGATCTCGATGCCTTCTTTCTTTAGTTCTTCGACCTTGGAGTCCAATTGGGTAACCGAATTATCGATAAAAGCATGAGTCCTGTGAAAATTCGTGATGACTTCGAAGGTAGGAATCTTTACCCGCTTGGAAAGTTCCTTGGCGAGAGCGTCCACCCCGGAGGCGATGGTGCTCTCGGAATATTGGGGGAACATCGGGATGACCATCAACTTCGTAGCCCCGACATTGTTCTTCAGATCCTCTTCCCAGCTATCGTACACTTCATTGACGTAAGGGGGGGAAAGCAGAAAGGCGTGGTTGACCTCAACGTGTCCCTTGGGATCGATCTTCTTGAGTTCCTCACGAACACTCTCCGTGAAGTTCGCCGTGTTGGTAATGAGAGGAAAACTCTTTCCGTCCCAAATTCTCTCGTAGAGCTTGGCTGATTTGGCGGGTCTGAAAGGAAGGACGAAGCAGTTGAGAATGATCTTCCATTTCCAAGCGGGAATATCGATCACCCGCGGATCGCCAAGAAAGTTGCGCAGGTACTTCCGCAAGGCCTTGGGGGTCGGTGCCTCGGGGGAACCGAGTTGCACGAAGACGACCTTGGTCTTCCGCTTGGGAGGGATGTAATTGGCGTGCATTTGTTATAGAAATTGCTACAGAGAGAAGTGAAAATCGAAAAAACAAGTATATCGAAATTGTCCAATTTCTCCAACGAGGAAAATCCGATCGGTAAATAACTTAGTGAAAGTCTTCGGTAAGTACATAGGAAATACTACGATGAGAGACTTCACCGCCCGGGCTTTTTAAACCCGTGCCAAGGTCCCGGAATATCCGGCGAATGAATCGGTCTCGACTCCGAGCCGCTGCAGGATGCTGACAAAGAGCTTCGCGAGGGGAGGTTCATCTTCAACCACTTTACTATTCCACCCGGCATCACTTATGACTCCGGCACCCGGCAGGCTACCATCCTCACGGAGTCCGACGTAATTGAGATAACGGCCATTGGCGAACCCGAGGTTTTTTCCTCCCGCTGAAATAATGGGATAATTTCGGGAGAGGTGAAAGCTACTGGATGCGGAACCATGCATGGCAAAGGTATTGTCCAACATATTTCCTTCGCCCCTTGGCTCGTTCGTATTCTTGAGTTTTGAAACGAAGAGCCCGAATTCCTCCGCCTGATAGCGGTTGTAAGTTCCGAGATTTTGCCAACCGTCTTTCTTTTTGACGGCATGAGTCAGGCCATGAGCATTACCCAGATCAACGGCCTTGGAAAGCAAATCATGCGGACCTCCACCGTTCTCTCTTCCCAGTTGGAAAGTCGCCACACGGGTAGAGTCGCTCAGGAAAGCAAGATAGATCAGATCATACATGGTCTGAAAATATTGCCTGGCCTCTTTCGGGCCCGCTTCTAGATGTAGGCTTGAAGAATCAACTTGAGGTAAGGGAGCCTCAAACCATTGCTGGGCTTTGGTAAGCTTGACTTCGGTATCCCGAACCGAATCAAGATACTGCTGGAGAGTGTTCTGGTCATGTTTTGAAAGTTTTCTCCCCAAGGAACGGGTATCATCCATCAGTAAATCC
>CALBIN010000254.1 GCA_937893275.1 uncultured Opitutia bacterium
AAGACCTGCAACAAGACCTTGCGTCTGTACCTTCTCATCGCGGTCGGGGTTCTCGTGTGCATCACTTCAGCAGGTATTTATGGTTATTTGACACAAGCCTTTGACGAAACCCTCAATCAAATTGAGGGATATGAAAAGCAAATCTCTAGCTTGCAAATACAGCAACGGGAGTATGACCGCCAAGTCGCCGCATATCGTGAGTCGGGAGCCAAGGGATCGCTTATTCGGGAAGAAAAGCATGCTGTGGAACGGATTCGGCTGGAAAGTTACATCGCAGAACGCCGTAAAGACATAGGGACTGCCGAGGAAGCCAAGGCCCGACTTAGCGGGGAGGCCGATCAAACTATTCTCGGTGAAAGAGAACGCCGTGATACTGAAAAGAACCGTATCGAGGGTTTCATCACAGATCGCAAGGGAAGCATCGACAAACTTGAGGCTCAGAAAACAGCTCTAAAAGAGGAGGTGAACCTGCGAATCGTATCCGAATTAAAGGGCATCGAAAAAGTAAACGATCGGATTTCCGAACTCGATGCAGCCGTAAAACTTTATAGTGACAAAGGTCCTGGTGGTCTATTCAAGGAGGATGGACTCAAACAAGCAGCAAAATTACTTGAGACTCAAGGACCGGAAAGAGAGTCCTTGCGTTCTCAAATTGTTGGCTTTAACGCCAACGCGCAGAAAGCCCGCGATGATCTCGCCGCTCAGCATGCCGCCTTGGATCAACGAATCACTGGCCTTCAGCAGGAAGTCAGTAAGGCTAGCACGCAGATAACCGGGTTGACCACCGGAGGAGCCGAGCAGACAGACAACATTCGAACCGCCCTCGAGAATCTTCGCAATGCTCGTTCCTCGGTGGACGAACGGATTGTCGCATTAGAGGACGAAATTGCCGAAGCCAGCCGAAAAATTACTCAATTCAGTGAAACGGAGAGTGAATTCGGTCCTGACAGCTCTGGAGAACTCGAAGCAAAGAAAGCTGGGCTTCTTGCCAAAAAAGAAGATGCCGAACAGCAAATTCTAAAGATTCAGGGGGACATTAGACTAGCTGACATCGGATCATTCAAATTTATCGCTCGTGCCTTTGACTCATCCATTGAGGAAGCGGAAGCAACTGGTGACGCAACACTGATTCGGGAAACCACGACATCCGGAGTGAACCGAGTGGTGAAATGGTTCATCCTCATCCTCGTGTTGGTCTTTGATCCTCTTGCCGTTACCCTTGTCGTTGCCTTCAACGCATCCCTGATGAAACCGAAGGGTATGAGCAGCGTTTCTTCAGATGGAACAGTCGCTCTTGACGCAGGTGATTCGATTGCTATGGATGCGGATGGAGAGCCCAATCCTGCCGAAAGGATGTGGACTAGGCTAGGATTGCTTCCGATATTTTTAGTGGTTGGTTTGGTTGTTCTTTGGGGAGGTTACAAGTTTTTGGGAGACGGTGATGAGAACGCTTCCAACCGAAATGGTTTCTCGGATGGGAAAGTGTCCAAGACTCCTCGAGAAAAAGATTCCAAAGCATTTGGATACCTTCCGGACGATGCCTTTGCCGCCTTCGCATTTACCGGGGCTCGCGGAATGGAGGAAGTCGGGATTCCCAAAATTGTGCTCGATGGTTTTGTTCGCCGCGCTCCATTCGTCCGTAACGTATGCTGGGATCCCGAGGCGTGCGGCGTGGCAAACGACGGACGTTTTCTCTATTTCCTTAAATTCCCCGGACAGCTTCAACGCTCGGGGCGCGAAAGCGATGTTCTCTTCGCCTTGGTGTTTCCCCTCGATAATGCGGGTGTTCTCAAGGAATTCGTACTACGTCAGTTGAATCTCAAGAGTGCTTCTCCGGAGTGGCGTGTCGTTGAAAACATCTCTCCCGGCTACGTTGCAGTCAGCCACAAAAGCGAACACGTATCAATCGGTTTCGACGATAATTGCCTGGTGGCCTTAACTTCCTGGTGGTCCGATGTCCCTTCTCCGACTTTTCTGGATGCAGAGCTTCGTGACATTTTTGCTCGAGCCGCTCCATACGATGCCCAGAGCGATGATGCTTTTGGTGATCTTTCGAGAGCTGACTTCGATGTCGCCTTGTCTTTCGACTCAAAGCGTTTCTTCGCAGGTATTCCTAAGGAAAAAGAGGAAGAGCATCTTTATTCCGATCTCCGTCGCTTTCTCGATTTTCGTCTGCTGCTATCCGGGAATATGATGGACGGGAAAGTCCTAGTTGACAGCCAATACGTTTACGAT
>CALBIN010000255.1 GCA_937893275.1 uncultured Opitutia bacterium
GCATTGCCTGCCTTGAGGCCAAGGGCAAGAGTTGCAGCTTTTTGAGGATCAGTGGCGGCAATCGTTTCCAGAACTCCGGAGTAAGCTCCGGCTTGTTGCTGATCTGCAAGAGTTTGAGCCCACGCCAAGGCAGCCCGGGGATCTTGGCGAGCCCATTCCTTGGCAATGGTCCCCGAAAGAATGTGGCCGACAATCGGATAATAGGCGCGGGTGTTTACGGGAGAAGTGAGCCAGTTAGCGGTTCGCTTAGGATCAAGGGCTGCAAGAGCGGAAAGGATACTGAGAAAGTGTCCACGCTCGAGGGAGAAGTTTGCCGTATCCAAGGAACCAAAAGCGGCTTCGGGGTCTGCCTTAGCCCAGCGAGTGAGCAGTAAATGAGTCAGGATTTTTGATTCTGAATCCCATTCGGGAGTTTTACTCCGCAGGAGTTCAAGCGCTTCCGAAATATGTTTAGTGGAAACCTGCAATGAGTAATCGTGAAGAAGCCACAGTCGTTCGGCAGGGTCTGGATTAGCAAAAATAGCGAGAAGATCTTGCTCACTAAAAACAGCGGCCTTCGGGATTTTAGAGATAGCGAAACTTCGGGTAGATCTCTGACTTTGCACTACTGGCGAAGCCCTCACCCTCTGGGTTTCCTTAAGTTGGTTAATTTTTATTTGCTGGGTCGTCACAGCTGCGATCCCGATGGAGAGTGAACCCAAGACAAGCAGGTGACTTTTGACAAAAGCGAGAGCTCCGCTAGTCACGCACGTCGATTGAACAGAGCTAGTAATAGAGTTGGCTAAGCTGGCGGGAGCCGAAGAGACCGCGTTGGTCGGCAGGGTCGAAGCGAGTAACGCGGTGGTTGTGGTAATCCCGCGTTTGGCAAGAATGACGCGGAGTTTTTCGAGCGCGCGATTGGTGCGCATGCGAGCCGTGTCATCATTGATACTGAGTTCGTGCGCGATTTCTGGGAAAGTCTTATTGTTATAGAAACGCAAAAGAACGAGAGCTCGGTCACTTTCGGAAAGTTCATCAATAGCTCCGTCTACTTCGGGAGTAAGTTGATTCCAGGATTCGGAAGAGGTCTTCATTGCATCAAGGTCGGCTGCTGTTTTTTCGCGTTTTTGGCGTCGAACCTCGGAACGAACATAATCGACCGAAGCGCTGTGAGTTTCACGGTGACACCAAGCAGTTAAGGGAAGGGATTTAGGGAGCTTCGAAGCCTTTTTGACGAGGCGAAGAAAGACAATTTGGGAGATGTCACGGGCCGCTTCGTCATTCGTGGTAATTCGCCGCGCGACAGAGTAGATGAGTGGGAGGTGTCGGTCCACGAGCTCCGCTAGCGCTGGCCCCGAGGGGTTGCGCAAGTGCTTTTGAAGGAGTTGATGGTCGCTGATATCCACGGTTTTAAGGAAATCGTCGCTTTATAAGAAAAGCGAACAAGAAAATGGAGCATAAAGAGAGAATCAACCTTCCATCGCGAGCACTTTTGGATAGATCGATAAGCTTTAAAGTGTATACCCCTGCTGATGGAAAAGATATTGCGATGGGGAATTCTGGGGTCGGCAAATATTGCGCGTAAGAATTGGGATGCGATTCGCAATTCCGGTAATGGAGTGATCGTGGCAGTTGCAAGTCGAGATGAAGCTAGGGCGCAAAGATTTATCGACGAATGTCAAAGCGAGGCTCCTTTTGAAGAGGCTCCGAGAGCGATTGGCGGGTATGATGAAATGATTGCAGCCGATGATCTCGACGCGATCTATATTCCGCTCCCAACCGGAATGCGTAAAGACTGGGTCGTAAAGGCTGCGAATGCTGGAAAACATGTGATGTGTGAAAAGCCATGTGCGATTGATAGCGAAGAATTGGAAACGATGACTTCCACTTGTGCCGCAAACAAAGTGCAATTCATGGATGGTGTGATGTACATGCATAGCGATCGAATGCCAAAGCTACGTGAGGCACTTGATGACCCTAAGAATGTTGGTGAGATTCGGAGAATCGCTTCGGCCTTCTCCTTTTGTGCCCCTCCTGAGTTTTTTGGCGAAAACATTCGAGGAAACAGCGAGTTGGAGCCGGCGGGAGCGCTTGGCGATCTTGGGTGGTATACGATCAGGGCCACCCTCTTCGTGATGAATTACGAAATGCCAGTTTCCCTTCGTGCAACAATGCTTTCATCTACGGATAGCAATAAAACCTCGGATGGTGTGCCCACCGAGTTGAGTGCCGAGCTCATCTTTGCAAATGGAACTTCAGCAACATTCTACAACTCTTTCCTGACTGAGAATCAGCAATGGCTTCATGTGAGTGGTTCTAAAGGACATCTCAAAGTTGACGATTTTGTCCTACCCCATCCTGGTGGAAATTTAGGCTTCAAGATCGCAAACCCCAACTTTGTTCAGCAAGACTGTAAATTTTTCATGGAGCGTAACGAGAGAGAGTATTCGGTCGAGGAAGAAGCGAACAATCATCCGACGGCACAGGAAACAAAACTATTCCGTAAATTTTCGGAACTCGCTCTGAGCGGGGCACCGGATCCGTTTTGGCCAGATATCTCGATCAAGACTCAGAAAATTCTCGATGCCTGCTTGGTCTCAGCCCGAAATGACGGGCAACAAATTGAGTTCTAATCTGGGTTTTCCGCCGACTGAATATTCGCTGCACCCGGGTCGGACGTCATAGCCGGTTTTATCTCAGGGACACCCAGAGGATCGGCTGTTGGGGGTATTGGGCTGACAGGAGCGGGGACCGGCTTTGATGACGATTCCTGGCTACCCGAAATTGACGCCAGTTCCTTTTCAAGGCCAGAGATAAGTTTAAGCATAGTTTGACGTCTGGATTGCAACTGGCCCTTCACTTGTTGAGATAGGCTACTTAGGTTGCCGATTACCTTATCAACTTCTTCTGCGTTCTTTTCAGTCTTTGTTGCCGCGGTGGCTTGAGCGCGAACGCCGATCGTTTGGTCGACGACAGAGAGCCGATCCATTTCACGCTTGAGGAAGTCATACTGCACGTATGAAGTACTGAAACGCTGGACCGTATGGTTGAGTTGATCGACCTTGTCGGTGAGTTCGGCGAGCGGCTCCTGTATCGAGGAGGTATCCACGTTGATCTCCGGCGAATTAGATCCCTTTTGGGTTAGCTTTTGTTGGCCGGTAACCACCAAATAGCCAAGCCCTCCAGTGATTAGGATATTCAAGGCGAGAAAAGCGGCGATCGCGTTACTATTCATAATTCTTCTTCGTGCTAAATGATTAAGCTTTTAGTGACAAGAGGAAAGGGTTTGTTGCTATTACCAATCGTGAAAATCGTGGAGCTCAATCATTCGAAAAGCATTGATCCTTAAGTCGCCTCTTGACCCGCCGCCTGCTCTCCCTTACTCCAATGTCCATCATGGCAATCGTCGCAACAAACCTCAAACGCGGGCAGTGTATCCAATACGAAGGAGAACGCGGGGTCGTTCTCGGGCTCGAGCACCGTACCCCCGGAAAAGGAAACGCCCTCATTGCGGCGACCATTCGGTCTTTCAAGACCGGAAAAACCAAAACGATCCGTTTCGCTTCCAGTGAAAAAGTCGATATTGTGGAGACTGACCGCCAGAAGCTTGAATTTTCATATTCTGAGCCAGGCACCTACCATTTCATGGATCCTACCACTTACGACACCATCGGGATCGACGAAGATTTCGTGGGGGACGCCAAAAACTTCATCAAAGAAGGTCAGGTCATCGAAATTCTCTTTATCGAAGGAAATCCTGTTTCTATCGATCTTCCGGACACCGTTGAACTTGAAATTACGGAGTCTTCCGAGGGTATCAAAGGCGACACCGCCAATAACCCAACCAAGCCAGCCGTCCTCGAAACTGGTCTGACTGTTCAGGTGCCGCTTTTCGTCAAGCAGGGTGACATCATCAAGGTCAGCACTAAGGACAATGGCTACCTTGGCCGAGCCAACTAGAAGTTTAACTACTCTTTAAAGCCTCGTCGTAAAACCCAGCGACGGGGCTTTTTTGTTTTGCATCCGAATAAGCACCGTTAAGGTCTACGGAGATGAAGAATTTCCTGCTCCTCCTTTTTGCCCTCGCGATCGTCGTGGTCTTTGGAGGCACGGCTTTCTTTTTCTGGGAAAACTCCAAGGGCGCGAGGTTTGAGAGACTCGATAACCCCTCTCAAGAGGCCTCTTCTGAATCGTCGCAAGAGGAGCAAC
>CALBIN010000256.1 GCA_937893275.1 uncultured Opitutia bacterium
CCTCGAGGGCAAAGACCGAATTCTCCACGAATTTTGATAAATCTCGATCGCGGAAGGAATCGAATACGGCACGACCAAGTTGATTGAGAGGGTGCGGCTGAGCGTGGGCCGTTTGTATGCAAAAAAGCCCGAATAGGAAAATCGGTAAACACACCTTTGGAACGCTCATGAATGCAAACTAGTTACAGATTGGGTCTCATACAAGAGTGAAGATTCGATTGGCGAAGTAATTCAATCTTTATCCTACCAATGAAACTTTCCCGAGATCATTGCGGACTATTTCTATCGATTTGAAGTTGGCCGTTTGCGTTTGGGAGCGAGCCGCAAGGGATGCCCATTTCTGGTTCCGCCGATCCTGCATATCAATTCAAAGAGGAGCATCCTCGCTGCCGATTCGAGGTACAGGGTGGGGATACCCCGAGGTGTCTTAATATGTAGAGCGCCGGAGAAATCGACATGGCTAGACCTTGGGGTCTCGCTCAAGGGACGAAGTCTGAACCAGCCCGAGGCATGTTTTGCCGGAATTGGAGAAAAATCGGTTGCAAATGGATTATGAACCGCACGATTTAGGTAAGTTTCGGGCTTTCTCTTTACCGTTCCCCTTTAGCTGGGTTGACTTGCGGGCGATCCTCGCCAATCTGGATTGAATGAATATTCTCATGCGATGTGCGTGCTTGCTCATGGCGACATGGGTTCTGTTGCTCACCGGTTGTCGTAACTCCTCGCAACCTTCGTCATCCTATTCTCAAGCGTACGACTTCGATCAGGCACCGGAATCAGGCACCCACAAGATAAATGCAGACTTGGAAAAAGCTCTCAGGCTTCGCCTACCCGGAGCGAGACGTTTTTCTCAACGGTTCCAACTTATAAACGGTCGCGACGTTGGGCGTGTGGTGGATGGAAAGACTTTCGTGGTCAACCTCCCCGGCGTTCATCCTTTGTTTGGCGAGAATGTTCCCGTGAGGGTTCGGGGTCTTCATGCCTTGGATTTGCCTCCTGCGAGAACCGAGGATCTTCCGAGCGCCATTACCCAATGGGATCAGTTGCGCAAGCTTATCGAGAACGCCCAAAAGATAGAGCTTCGCCGTCTCGAGCGTGGCAAAGACAAGTTTTATTTGCTGGCCGACGTTTATCTGGATGGCGAATTTCTTAGCCAAAACCTTTGCGGTGGACCTCCCTAGCCTTCGGATTGAAGGGTTGCGCTGATCCCGATGCCGGCTTTATTTTCGTAGCAGGTATATGAAAAAAATCATTCGTTGTTTTTTGTTTCTCGGGTTCGCCGTACTCGCTACGGGAATCGCTTTATCTCAAGATCGTTCCCGCAAGGGCGATACGCGCAAGTACGCCTTGGTTCCCGTAGCCAAGGTGGAGTCTACCAGACCGCCCTCCTTGGAGGCTCGACGCCTTGGCCCCGACAAATTGATAGACGGCAAGTTGCCCGCCAACGGTTGGCGTTCCACCTGGACGGCTTGGTACAAGGACAATCCTACCCTCACTTTCGACCTAGGTTCCGAAAAGACCATTGGCGTAATACGCATCTTTTTCCAACCATGGGATCGTAGCGACGAACTCGCTCAAGTGAAGGTGGAGGTGAGCCGCGACGGCGTCAATTACGTCGACTTCAACACTTATGCCGGATTCGTTTCCGAGCGTGGCGAAGGCGCATGGGCCGAGATGGATTTGCGGCAGATCAAAGCCCGTTTCTTTCGCCTCAGCCCTAAGTTTCAAGGATGGGGACACCTGTGGGGTGAAGTCGAATTTTGGGGAATCAAGAAGTAGTTGAGGTTCGCTCATGATCACTTTCGCTGGAAGCCTCGGGCTCAACAGACGTAGTTTCCTGCGTATCGGGGCACTCGGCGTAGGTGGTTTCAACTTGGCCCACCTTCTTCGCGCCGAGTCCGCCGCCGGGGTCGGTTCTTCCCACAAGGCGATTATCCACCTTCATCTCGACGGCGGCCCGCCCCAGATGGATCTCATCGACCCCAAGCCGGATGCCCCTGCCGAGATTCGCGGTCCCTTCGCTCCCATCCCAACCAAGCTCGACGGACTTCAAGTCACCGAGCTTCTTCCAAAGGTCGCCGGTATCGCCGATCGCTTGGTGTTCCTTCGCTCCCTCGTGGGCGCCGCAGGCAGGCATGATGCCTTTCAGTGTCAATCCGGTTACGATTCTAAGTCGCTCGCCTCCATCGGCGGTCGACCCGCCATGGGATGCGTTGTGGAAAAAACGCTTGGTCCGGGCCCCAACGATTCTCCCGCCTTCGTCGATCTCATGCAGGGGCGTCCCCTTGCTCGCAACAGTGCTCGTCCCGGGTTTCTCGGCGCTCCTTACAAGCCCTTCCGTCCGGATATTTCCCACCTTTTCAAACGCGAACTGGAAGAAGGCATGAAGGGGGAGCTCGCCCGCCTCGGCGAAAACCATCGCGATTCGCTCGCCCTCGTCGACGGGCTCAATCCCGAGCGCCTCGACATGCGCCTCCGCATTCTCGAGCGTTTCGACAAGGTACGCGCCGGGCTCGACAATTCCGGCTCCATGGCCGCGGCCGATTCCTTCACCCAACGCGCCGCCTCCATTCTTACTTCGGGCAAAGTGGCCGAGGCTCTCGACCTGTCTCGCGAAGATCCTCGCGTTCTTGAACGCTTCACTCCTTCGGAGCCCGTCTCGGGCAAGCAGTTCGGCACGGCGGAAGGTCCCCTTGCAGTCCGCAAGCTTCTCATCGCCCGCAGACTCGTCGAGGCCGGGGTACGCTGCGTCAGCTTATCCCTGAGCGACTTCGACACCCATTCCGACAATTTCCCCCGCATGCGTCACCTCGGTCCCATCCTCGATCACGCTCTCTGGGCGCTCGTTACCGATCTTGAGGAACGAGGTATGCTCGACGACGTCACCATCCTCGCCTGGGGCGAGTTCGGTCGCACCCCCAAGGTGAACTCCAAGGGTGGGCGGGATCATTGGCCGCAAGCTGCAATGGGCATTATGGCCGGTGGCGGCATGAACGTCGGCCAAGTCATTGGAGCCACCGACAAAACCGCCTCTACGGTTACTTCCCGTCCCATCCATTATCGCGACGTCCTCGCCACTCTCTACCACAACCTGGGCATCGATTCTTCCGTCAGCACCATTACCGACCTGAGTGGACGTCCTCGCTACCTACTCGACGATGCCGCGCCCATCCGCGAGCTCGTAGGCTGATTAGGTCGGACCGACGAACCCGCCCGCACTGGGACGGTGGCGGGAAGTTCTCTTTGGGTTAGAAGCGGATCTCGCAGCTCGGCAGGATCTTTTCCAGCATGGCCTTCTGGTCGTCCGGGATAGGGTTCTCGAAGAGAAACAGCTTGGACAGGAAGGTCAACTTCGTCAGCGGCGTTACGTCGCTGATACGGTTGAACGGGAGGTACAGTCTCTCCAGTCTGGTCAACCCCACCAGCGGCGCGACGTCGCTGATTTGGTTGTTGAAGAGGAACAGCCTGGACAAGTTGGTCAGCTTCCCGAGTGGGGTGAGGTCGTTGATTTGGTTGCGGCCGAGGAATAGCCAGTCCAAGTTGGTCGCGTGCTCGAGGCCTGAAAGGTCGCAAATTTCATGTTTCTCCGCCATAAACACCCGGAGCGAAGCCAAGTCCTTGCGGGTTGTTGCCCCTTCGGGGTAAGCCCCCCTGAGGCAGAGAAGTCGAGCACACTGATTCTTTCGATCTCACGAACCAGTCTTGCGGACAGATTCTTGTCGCGGGCAACGGTACAATAACCCGTTCTGCCAGGTTCCAAACCCATGGAAGAACTAGTGAAAATCAGTTGCTTGATCATTACCGATTCATGCCAATCAGCTTTAGGGACGCAGGTTGCTTTCCTTTTCGGGAATAAGCTGTACGGGTGAATCGGGAGCCTGACAATACCCCACGAACATATTTCCCCACGAATCCGTGGAGCGTTGCAAGTGCCCACCAAATGGAAATTTCTTCAGTCCCGTGGTTCGGGGTAACGGAGCGTGCATGGTATATTTCATGAGCTTATTCATTGAATAAATAAACTTCACCTCCTTTTTCAACAAGTTTTAAATGCTCCCCAAATGTTTGGCTTTCACGAAAACTCGACGATTCTGTAAACTCTGACCCAAACGTAATGGTTGTAGGGTTGCCAAGGTCTTGGCCTAGGGTATGGTCGAATAATGTTTGTTTCCAACCTTCATTCTTTCAAAGTCATGTCCAAAGCCCATACGTCTCTTATTTTACTCTCTTTTCTGTTCCTGTTCGCCTCCTGTGGTTCTTCGGATGACTCGGGTGGGGGGCAGGATGGCGGGTCCGGTTCCGCATCACAGTCCGGCACCGTCGACATTTACGATCCCGAGGTAAACGGAACCTTCGTCACTTGCGGTCGAGTTTACGAGGTGGACGTTTCCGCCTGGCCATCCGAGGATTATCCTACCGGCGCCAGCGGGACTTATCGTTACGTGAGCGAGGACCGTTACGATGGTCCCAAGGACGGCAAGATGCCCGACGGCATAACCACCACGGCTTTTACCCTTAGCCGGAAGGGATACGACGATCTTTGGACCATCATGTCGAT